>NZ_JBQHUP010000003.1:0-98528 GCF_052065175.1 Dysosmobacter sp. HCP28S3_G4
CCTTCCTTCCATCCATGGTGACACCCAGCACCACATAGGCTGCTTTGGTCACGTACCGCCGGTCCTCCCGCACTTTGTAGTGAATGGCATCCATAAACACAAACGGATACAGCTTGCCCTGGGGCGTTACCAGCGTGTAGGAGCCGATGTGTCCGTGGTTGCAGTAGTCTTTGACACAGAACAGGCCGTCGTTGGAGGGCTTTGCATAGGGAAGTACATTCCCGGATGCCGTGCGATAGACAAACCGCTGTTCCAGCAGGAACCGGACAAAACGGCGCTCCGGCACAACCAGCTCTTTGGCGGTGGTGCGGAGATTGGTGCTCTGCTTCATGTCGATGAACAGGTCAAAAAAGGCGGCCTTGCCTTCCAACAGAGCGTTTTCCTCCCGCAGCACCGCATTTTCTTCACGCTCAGCTAACAGTTCGGAGCAGAGCTTCAGCAGCGTCTCCGGGGAAGTGGCCACTTATTTCAGTATGATTTTTCGGTTTGGAAAAGGATGAAAAAACCAGACTGAAAACCTCAAAACCCTTGATTCTACGGGGCTTTTCCGGTTTGTCGTAATTATACCGTAAGGGCATACGTTTGCCACTCAAATGTGCGAAGCGGATATAAATGTTAAGGCAATGCAAGACATCTTAGGTCATGCTGATGCAGAGACCACTATGAACATTTATGCAGATGCGACTCGTGAATTGAAATGCTCCGAAATGAATTCTCTTGACTCCTATTTCCATCATCTGTATAATGCCGTTTGAAGGTTACGACTGGTTACGACAAATTTACGACTAGTATCGTAGATTTTTGTAGAGTGGGGTAGGCTTACATAAATCCGAAGAGAATTAAACCTTTTGAAAATAGGGTTATGTAGGGTTATAATGAGTTATATACTAAAAGGGAGGATTTCCCCACCATGAAGCCTTTGGACTGAGCGATAGGACCTGGCGTTTCTGTCAAAGTGCAGACGGACCCGTGATCTGCGGATCACGGGTCCGCTTTTTCTCCCGTCTCCGGCCAATGTACCCCCGGGAACGCGGGCTTTGACATAAGAAAATTTTTGAAATAAAATGGAAACACCGGAACTTTTTGTCTTGCTTTCCGTCTAAAGGAATATGAAGACCGCCGTGCGAGATCAAACGAAAGGGGTTCCTGCAACATGAAGAAAAGACTGCTCGCCCTGTTCCTGTCGATGGCGCTGCTCTGCGCTTTGACGGTGCCTGCCGCCGCCCAGTCGGCGGACGACCGGCTGGCCGCCGTCACCGCGAAGGTGAAGGAGACACTGGACCTGGACACGGAGAAGTATCCAACGTTCTACGGCGACCTGTCAGAGGATATTCTGGCGCCCTCCTGGTATCTGGAGTGGACCGGGGATGACGGCGCCCTGTCCATCTCCGCGTCGGAGGACGGAAAGATCCTCAGCTACCATTTATATAATGAGGAGGCGCAGACCTGGGGGACCGGCGCCTTCGCGCCCTCCTTCCCGGCGGGGGATCAGGCCGCGGCCAAAGCGGCGGCACAGCGGTTCCTGGACCGGGTGCTGACCGGCGGCGAGACTGCCACCATGAAGGAGCGGACAGTGCGTCTGGGGGCGTCCTCCTACCGCTTTTACGGGGAGATCCTGCTGAATGGACTGCCCGCCGGGCTGTCCTATTCCATCGCCGTCCGGTGTGAGGACAACGTGGTCACCTCCTTCTCCCGGGACGATCTCAACGGCACCGTCATGGGCGGCGTGCCCTCGGCCAAAGCCAAGATCACCCAGGCGCAGGCCCGCACGGCCCTGCGGGACACCCTGACGCTGCGTCTGGAGTACGTGCTGCCCCAGGACGGCGGCAAGCAGGCGGTGCTGCGGTATCTGCCGGAGTCCGACGACGAATACTACGTGGACGCCGCCACCGGCGAGCTGGTGAACCTGACGGAGCTGTCCCGGGATGTGGAAAAGGGAGGCACGTACGGCGCGAACGCCGCGGCGGCCGCGGAGGATGCCGGAGAGGCTCCCGCGGCGGGCTCCCTGTCCCAGGCGGAGCAGCAGGGGGCGGAGAAGCTGAAGGGCGTCCTGAGCCGGGACGATCTGGACGCCAGGGCCCGGGCCATCTCCGCCCTGGGACTGGAGCAGTACACCCTCTCCGGCGCGGACTACACCGTGGCGCGGGACAGCGATGAGAGCGGAGAGACCCAGGTGACCGCCGCGCTGCGCTATGGACGGCAGGTGAACGGCACCTCCTGGCGGCGCACGGTGACGCTGGACGCCAGGACCGGCGAGCTGATCCGGGTCTACAGCTCCGCGTGGATGCCGGAGGAAGCCGTGGAGCGCACTGTTTCCCGGGACACCGCCCTGACTACCGCCCAGGCGTTTTTGAAGGATCAGTGCGGCCGGCAGTTCGGCGGGACGGCACTCTACGGAGACAACGACGCGCTGGAGGGACAGCGCACCGTCTCCCACTCCTTTACTTTTGCACAGAAGGTCAACGGGTACTTCTTCCCGGAGAACAGCATCCAGGTGGGGGTGGACGCCACCGACGGCTCCATCAGCCTGTATGAAAAGCAGTTCGATGACGCCGTGACCTTCGACAGCCCGGCGGGCATCCTCACGGCGGACCAGGCGCTGGACGCGTGGCTGGATACGTATACCGTGCAGCTGGAATACGTGATGGTCCCCGCGGCGGTGGACTACTCCAAGCCGGAGTACCAGCCGCTGGCGGATTACGGCGTCTCCTATCTCTATAAGCTGGTGTTGGGCTACCGGCTGGAGCGGCAGGACTATCTGCTGGGCATCGACGCCAAGACCGGACAGCCCGTCCGGCCCCGCTGGACACCGGAGGACCAGGGCATCACCTACGATGACCTCTCCGGTCACTGGGCTGGGGAGAAGATCGGGAAGCTGGCGAAATACGGCGTGGGCTACACCGGCGGCAGCTTCCAGCCCGACAAGGCCCTGACCCAGCTGGACCTGATGGCCCTGCTGGCCAGCACGGAGGGCTACCTGTACGACGGCACCCGGGAGGGCGCGGCGGATGAGCTGTACGAGTACGCCATCAGTCTGGGCCTGCTGCGACGGGAGGACCGGGCGGACGGCCGGGTCCTGACCCGCACGGAGACGGTGCGCTGCATTCTGGACGCCGTGGGCTACGGTCCCATCGCCCGGCTGGAGGGCATCTTCCGCACGAAGTTCACCGACGACGCCAGCATCCCCAGAGCGGATTACGGCTATGTGGCCCTGGCCCAGGGACTGGGCGTGGTGTCCGGCGACACCGCGGGCCGGTTCCGGCCCAACGCCAGTGCCACCCGGGCCCAGGCAGCGGTGATGCTCTGCAATCTGATGAGCCGCTGACGGCCGACTTCAAATACCGTTCTGCGGAAAACTCGGGAAGACCGGGCGGCATTTATGCTGTCCGGTCTTCCCGAGCGCAGTGCGGGCGGCGGAAGGAGATCCCTTCCAACCTCCGGGCCCGGTCCCTGTTTTCGGATTGTCTCCGTACAGCCGACATAAAAATCAAAACCTTCGGCTTGACAAGACGCAGGGATACACTTATTATAAGAAAGTATCTTCCGCCGTCTCTCCGCCATCCGTCGGGGGGACGGCTGGAATGCCCTTCGCCGTCCATTGAGCGGGAAGGGTGGACATGAGAGAAATCAGAGAGAAGAAAGACATAAGGGAGAAATTGGAATGGAGCGAATTACCAGCCGGCAGAATTCCCTGTGTACCCATCTACGCAGGCTGGCCGCTTCGGCGTCATACCGCCGCCAGTGCGGAGAATTTTTGTGCGACAGCCCGAAGCTGCTGCGGGAGGCCCTACTGTGGAAGGCGGACTCGCTGCGGACGGTGGTCTTTACAGAGGACGCGGAGCTTCCGGGGGAGCTGCCGGAGGGCATCCGGCTGGTAGAGGTGCCGGTGTCCGTCATGGAGTCCGTGTCCCCGGCCAAGACCCCCCAGGGGGTGCTGACGGTGTGCGCCATGCCGCCGGCGGAGCTGCCGGAACGGCTGGACGGCAAGCACTATGTGGTGCTGGACGGCGTGCAGGACCCGGGCAATGTGGGGACCATCCTGCGGACGGCGGACGCCTTCTGGGCGGACGGCGTGTTTCTGCTGAACGCCTGCGCGGACATCTACGGCCCCAAGACGGTGCGGGCCTCCATGGGCGCGGTGTTCCGCTGCCCGGTGTGGACCTGCGAGCCAAAGCGGCTGAAGGAACTGCTGGAGGCCAGCGATATCCCCCTGTACGGCGCGGCCCTGCGGGAGGACACCCGGGATGCCCGGGACGTGGATTACAGCCGGGCCGCCGTGGCCATCGGCAGCGAGGGACAGGGCCTGTCCCAGGCGTTGCTGGACGTGTGTACCCGGACAGTGAAGATCCCCATGAGCGTCCACTGCGAGTCGCTGAACGCGGCGGCTGCCGCGGCGGCGCTGCTGTGGGAGATGGCCCGGGGAGACGCCCTCAGCAGAAGCTGAGAACATTATCAGAGAGGCGGGGGAGACAATGGCGTCACTGAAATACTGGCTGTGGCTGGCGGAGCTGCCGGGCCTGCGGCGTCAGACCCGCACGGCGCTGCTGGAGTCCTTCGGCTCCCCGGAGAAGGCGTATTTCGCCGCGCCGGAGGAGGTACTGCTGACCAGGGGCATCACCCGGGAGCAGGCCGGCTGCCTGAAGGACAAAAGCCTGGAACGGGCGGAGCAGATCCTGGAGGACTGCCGCCGCCTGCACATCCGCATCCTCACCATTCAGGACGCGGACTATCCCCATCGCCTGAAGAACATTTATGATCCGCCCGCCGTCCTCTACGTCCGTGGGCAGCTGCCCGTGGTGGATGAGGAAGTGGCCGTGGCGGTGGTGGGCACCCGGAAGTGCACGCCCTACGGCATGTCTGCTGCCAACAAGCTCAGCGGACAGCTGGCCGCAGGCGGCGCACTGGTGGTGACGGGTCTGGCCCGGGGCATCGACTCCGCGGCGGCCAAGGGCGCCCTCCGCGCCGGAGGACGGGTCATCGGCGTGCTGGGCTGCGGAGTGGACGTGGTCTATCCGAAGGAGAACGGCTATCTCTATGAGGACGTGGCGGCGGCCGGCGCCCTGATCTCCGAGTATCCCCCCGGCACGGAGCCGGAGCGGCAGCATTTTCCCGTCCGCAACCGCATCATCTCCGGACTGTCCCTGGCCACGCTGGTGGTGGAGGCCCCGGAGGAGAGCGGCGCCCTCATCACCGCCTCCACGGCGCTGGAGCAGGGGAGAGACGTCTACGCCGTCCCCGGCCCCATCGACGCGCCAAACAGCGTGGGCTGCAACCGGCTGCTGCGGGACGGCGCGGGCCTTGCCGCCGAGGGCTGGGATATCCTGCGGGACTACGAGGGCCGTTATCCGGGCAAACTGCGCCGGGATCCCGCCCGGCGGGAGCCGGAGACGGTCCGGGGCTACCGGGGCCGGGAGGAACAGGCTCCGGCGAAGAAGCTGCCGCCGCTGCTGAGCCTGTCCGGCGACGGCGCGGGCCTGACGGACGATCAGATCGCCGTTCTGCGGACGCTGACAGAGGAGCCCATGCTGACGGACGATCTCACCGACGCCGCGGGCATCACCGCCCGGCGGATGCTGTCGGCCCTGACCATCCTGGAGATCGAGGGCTATGTGACCCAGCTCCCCGGCGGACGGTATATCCGGAACGTGGAACTGGCAGACTGAGAATCAGATTAGTATCAGAGGGAGACCCCGGTCTCCCTTCTGACTTTGGAGGTAACTATGGCAAAGCACAGTTTGGTGATCGTGGAGTCTCCCGCGAAAGCCAAAACCATCGGGAAGTATCTGGGGAAGGACTTTGAGGTGAAGGCCTGCATGGGCCACCTGCGGGATCTGCCGAAAAGCACGCTGGGCGTGGATCTGGAACACGATTTCGAGCCGGTCTACAAGCCCATCAAGGGCAAGGAGGACATCATCAGCGATCTGAAGAAGTCCGCCAAGTCCGCCGACATCGTCTATCTGGCCACCGACCCGGACCGGGAGGGAGAGGCCATTTCCTGGCACCTGAAGGCCCTGCTGGATCTGCCGGATGAGAAGTGCCGCCGGGTGACCTTCAACGAGATCACCAAGAAGGTGGTGCAGGAGAGCATCCAGGAGCCCCGTGCCATCGACCAGAACCTGGTGGACGCCCAGCAGGCCCGGCGCATCCTGGACCGCATCGTGGGCTACGAGCTGTCCCCGCTGCTGTGGAAGAAGATCCGCCGGGGCCTGTCCGCCGGACGGGTCCAGTCCGTGGCCACCCGCATGGTGGACGACCGGGAGCGGGAGATCGAGGAGTTCCAGCCCCAGGAGTACTGGACGCTGGACGCCAGCCTTCAGGGCGACGACGCCAAAAAGTCCGTGTTCTCCGCCCACTACCACGGAAAGGACGGCAAAAAGGCGGAGCTGAAGTCCGCGGAGGACGTGGACGCCGTGGTCCGGGAGACGGAGAACGCCGTGTTCGCCGTCAAGTCCGTAAAGCGGACGGATAAGCAGCGCAGCCCCTCTCCGCCCTTCACCACCTCCACCATGCAGCAGGAGGCGTCCAGAAAGCTGAGCATGACGCCCCGGCGCACCATGGCCATCGCCCAGCAGCTGTACGAGGGCGTGGACATCGAGGGCGAGGGCACCGTGGGCCTGATCACCTATATGCGTACCGACTCGCTGCGCCTCAGCGAGGAGGCCATCGCCGCCGCCCGGAGCTTCATCTCCAGCCGCTACGGCCAGGGCTACTGCCCGGCCCAGCCCCATCACTACAAGGCCAAGGCCAACGCCCAGGACGCCCACGAGGCCATCCGCCCCAGCAACGTGGAGCTGACACCGGAGATGGTGAAGAAGTCCCTCACCGGCGAGCAGTACCGCCTGTACCGGCTGGTATGGAGCCGCTTTGTGGCCTGCCAGATGGCCAACGCCGTGTACGACAGCGTCTCCGTGGAGATCGACGCCGCGGGCCACAGCTTCCGGGCCAGCTCCTCCAGCCTGAAATTCGCCGGCTACACCGCCGTCTATGAGGAGGGAAAGGACGAGGAGAAGGAGGAGAAGGAGTCCCCGCTGCCCAATCTCCAGGAGGGCGAGGTGCTGACCCTCCGGGAATTCAGCCGGGACCAGCACTTCACCCAGCCCCCCGCTCACTATACCGACGCCACCCTCATCCGCGCCATGGAGGAGCAGGGCATCGGCCGCCCCTCCACCTACGCCCCCACCGTGTCCACCATTCTGGACCGGGAGTACGTCCTCAAAGAGGGCAAATACCTGAAGATCACCAACCTGGGCCGTGTGGTCACGTCCCTGATGCGGGACAAATTCCCGGACATCGCGGACATGAAGTTCACCGCCAACATGGAGGGCCGCCTGGACGCCGTGGAGACGGGAGACACCCCCTGGAAGGAGGTCCTGCGGGACTTCTACGGGGAGTTCGACCGGGATCTCAAGCAGGCGGAGAAGGATCTGGAGGGCGTCCGCATCAAGGTGCCCGACGAGGTCAGCGAGGAGATCTGCCCGGAGTGCGGGCGGAATCTGGTGGTGAAGTCCGGCCGGTTCGGCCGCTTCCTGGCCTGCCCCGGCTATCCGGAGTGCAGCTTCACCATGCCGCTGGTGGTGGAGATGCCGGGCCGCTGCCCCAAGTGCGGCGGACGGATCATGAAGCGCACCGGCACCAGCAAGAAGACCGGCAAGCAGTACGCCTACTACTGCTGTGAGAACCGCAGCAGCCGGAACGAGGAGACCAAGTGCGACTTCCTCAGCTGGGACGTCCCCACCAAGGACGACTGCCCCGTCTGCGGCCACACCATGTTCAAGCGGGCGGGCAAGGGCTTCAAGAAGCCCTTCTGCATCAATCCGGAGTGCGCCAACTTCCTGCCGGAGGACAAACGGGGCTATCCGCCCCGGAAGACGGCGGAGGATCAGGGAGAGGCCCCCGCGGAACAGGCGGCCGCCCCGGCGGAGGAGACAGCGGAGGAGCCGAAGCAGGCCAAAAAGCCCACGGCAAAGAAGACCGCGGCCAAAAAGACGGCGACCAAAACGTCTGCAACGTCTGCGGCGAAAAAGACGACCGATGCCAAAAAAGCAACAACTGTCAAAAAGACCGTGGCCGTAAAGAAGACCGCCGCCAAGAAGGCTGCGGAGAAGACGGAGAGCTAAACCTCCCGGGCCACGGACCAGGCGGCCTGAAACATGGCCTCCAGCTCCAGGTCCCGCTGCTCCATCAGGGCGTCGGAGAGCCTGTCCAGCCGTTCCCGCTGGGGCTGGGGCAGCTCCCCCTGGAGGGCGTTCAGAAGCGCCTCCGCCAGGGAGTCCGCCTCAGCGTAATCGCGGCCCGTCAGAAAGGCGGTAAAGCGGTTTTCCAGGGTATAATTGTAGAGGGCCTGCATGGTGCCGGTCATAAAACCATCTCCAAATATCGCAGTTTAACTTCGTGTTTATGATACACGAAGTTAAACTGCGTGTCAAGAGGAGCCGTATGAAAATTTTTGCACAACGGATCAAGGAACTGCGCAAAGAGAAAAAGAAGACACAAGTGGAAATAGCCGCGATTTTTGAGATCAGTGTCCGGCAGTATCAGAATTACGAGGGCGGGATCAACTATCCCGACGTGGCCGGACTCATCAGAATCGCGGACTACTTCGGCGTGACCACGGACTATCTGCTGGGACGCAGCGACAGGAGGGATTGAAGGGATGAAAGTGACAGTGATCGGCGCCGGATTGGCGGGCAGCGAATGCGCCTGGCAGCTGGCACAGCGGGGCATTCAGGTGGATCTGCGGGAGATGAAGCCCCGGAAGCGCACGCCCGCCCATGTCACCGACGACTTCGCGGAGCTGTGCTGCTCCAACTCCCTGCGCTCCGACCAGCTGGAGAACGCCGTGGGGCTGCTGAAGGAGGAGCTGCGCCGTCTGGACAGTCTGATCCTGTCCTGCGCCGACGCCACCCGCGTGGAGGCCGGCGGCGCCCTGGCGGTGGACCGCCACGGCTTTGCCAGAATGGTGACGGAGAAGATCCGCTCCCATCCCAACATCACCGTGACGGAGGGCGAGGTGACGGACATCCCGGCGGAGGGCGACGTGGTGGTGGCCTCCGGCCCCCTGACCTCCGACGCCCTGGCGGACAGGCTCCAGTCCCTGCTGGGAGAGGAGACGGCCCTCCACTTCTACGACGCGGCGGCGCCTCTGGTGTCCGCCGCCAGCGTGGACATGGACAAGGCGTGGATGGGCTCCCGCTACGACCGTGGGACGGCGGATTATGTCAACTGCCCCATGACGGAGGCGGAGTACGACGCCTTCTGGAACGCCCTGACCACCGCCCAGGAGGCGGAGGTCCACGGCTTTGAGGACAAGATGGTCTTCGAGGGCTGCATGCCCGTGGAGGTGATGGCCCGCCGTGGCCACGACACCCTGTGCTACGGCCCCCTGAAGCCCCGGGGATTGAAGGACCCCCGGACGGGGAAGGAGCCCTACGCCGTGGTGCAGCTCCGCCGGGACAATTCCGACGGCACCGTGTACAATCTGGTGGGCTTCCAGACCCATCTGCGGTTCCCGGAGCAGCGGCGGGTGTTCTCCATGATCCCCGCCCTCCACGACGCGGAGTTCCTGCGCTACGGCGTCATGCACCGCAACACCTTCCTGGACTCCCCCCGGCTGCTGGACCGGTACTACCGGCTGAAAAGCGACCCCCGCATCTCCTTCGCCGGGCAGATGACCGGCGTGGAGGGCTACGTGGAGTCCGCCGCCAGCGGCTTCCTGGTGGGCGTGGAGACGGCCCGGCGGCTGCTGGGCCGGCCGCCGGTGGACTTCCCCCGGGAGACGGCCATCGGCGCTCTCGGGCTGTATATCTCCAACCGGTCGGTGACGGTGTTCCAGCCCATGAACATCAACTTCGGCATCATCCCGCCTCTGGATCACCGGGTGAAGGGAAAGAGAAATAAAAACGCCGAGCTGTCGGCCCGGGCGCTGGCTATCATCGACGGATTGAAGGAGGAAATACTGCCATGAAGATCATCGTAGATGCCATGGGCGGCGACAACGCCCCCCAGGCTATCGTACAGGGCGCGCTGGACGCGGCCAAGGGTCTGGGCGTGAATGTCCTGCTGGTGGGCCGGACGGAGGAGATCCTCCGGGCCGTGGAGGCCTGCGGCGAGAAGACGCTGCCCGCCGGTGTGGAGATCCACAACGCCACGCAGGTGGTGGAGATCGCCGATGATCCGGCCTTCGCCTTCAAGCAGAAGAAGGACTCCTCCCTGACGGTGGGCCTGAACCTGCTGCGGGACGGCGCTGGAGACGCCTTCGTCTCCGCCGGTTCCACCGGCGCGCTGCTGTCCGGCGCCACGCTGGTGGCCAAGCGCATCCGGGGCATCCGCCGGGCGGCCATGGCCCCCCAGGTGCCCTGCCTGGACGGCCACTTCGTGCTGTGCGACTGCGGCGCCAACGCCGAGTGTACGGCGGAGTATCTGCTGCAGTTCGCCTATCTGGGCAGCTTCTACGCCAAGCGGATGATGGGCATTGAGAATCCCCGGGTGGCACTGCTGAACATCGGCGCCGAGGAAGAGAAGGGCGACGCCCTGCGCCATGAGGCCTACGCCGTGCTGAAGGCCGCCGGTGAGGCGGGACGGGTGAATTTCACCGGCAACATCGAGGCCACGGACGCCATGCTGGGCGGCGCGGACGTGGTGGTGGCCGACGGCTTCACCGGAAACGTCATGCTCAAGAGCATGGAGGGCACCGCCAAGTTCCTGAGCAAGGAACTGAAGAAGCTGTTCCTGTCCGGCACGAAGACCAAACTGGCGGCGCTGCTGGTGAAGAACGATCTGGATGATTTCAAGAAGCTGATGGACCCCAGCGAGATCGGCGGCACGCCCTTCCTGGGCATCTCCAAGCCGGTGATCAAGGCCCACGGCTCCTCGGACGCCAGAGCCATTTACAACGCCGTCCGGCAGGCCCGGAACTTTGCGGCCAGCGGCTTCATCCAGGACATCGAGGCCAATATCGAATACATGAAAGTGACGACTTCTTCGGAAAAAGCCTGATTCCCTATTGACAGCGCGGCGGAGATTGCCGTATGATACCGTCAATAGGGAAGGCGGCATTGGAAAATGCCCCTGAGAAATCCAATGATCCCGTTAAGGAGTGAACAGAGCACATGTCAATCGAGGAAGTATTTCAGACAATGCAGGAACTGGTGGCGGAGCAGTTCGCCAAGGAGCCGGAGGAAGTCACCATGAGCACCTCGTTCGAGGATGATCTGGGCGCAGATTCCGTGGACTTGGTGGAGTTGGTCATGGCCATGGAGGAGGAGTTCGATGTGGGTGAACTCCAGGAAGAGGAACTGTCGGGCATCCGGACCGTGGGCGATGCCGTGCGCTGCATTGCCGGAAAGATCAGCGAGTGAATTATGGGCGGAGGACGCTTCGCCGCCGGCGAAGCGTCCTTCTGTTTTGCCCTCCGCTGTGGAGGACGTGACAGGGCATCGGAACAGACGGCGAAGCATATCATGCCTGCTGTCAAAGGCGCAATGTCCGAGATCGCACGGTCCTCTCCGCCGGATGTTCCGGCATTTTCCGGGGCCGGAGAAAAATTGGTATTGCAGAGGCGTCCCGCCATCCGCGGGGCGCCTTGTCAGAAAGGACGCATCATGGAGGGTCTGGAACAAAAACTGAATTATACGTTTCGGGACAGGCAGCTGCTCAGCGAGGCGCTGAATCACAGCTCCTATGCCAACGAGCACCGGAACGCTCACATCAGGAGCAACGAGCGGCTGGAGTTTCTGGGGGACTCCGTACTGGGCTTTGTGACAGCGGAATTTCTGTTCATCCAGCATCCGGACCTGCCGGAGGGCGACCTGACCCGCATCCGGGCGGCGCTGGTGTGCGAACAGAGCCTCTATGAGGTGGCGCAGAAGCTGGAGCTGGGCAAATACCTGAAGCTGGGCAAGGGCGAAGAGGCCGGCGGCGGCCGCACCCGGACATCCATCCTGGCGGACGCCACGGAGGCGGTGTTCGCCGCCGTGTATCTGGATGGCGGCATGGCCGCCGCGTCGTCCCTGATCCACCGCGTCCTGCTGGAGGCGGAGAAGGAGGAGACCGTGGAGGAGCGCCGGAAGGACTACAAGACGGCGCTGCAGGAGCTGGTCCAGCGCCAGGCCAACCAGGACCTGACCTACCGCATGGCGGGGGAGACCGGTCCGGATCACAACAAGACTTTCGTGGCGGAGGTGCTGCTGAACGGCGAGCTCATTGGCACCGGCACCGGTCACAGTAAGAAGGAAGCGGAGCAGGACGCCGCCGGTGCGGCGCTGGCAAAGCTGACGGGAAAGAATTGACAAAGAGGAGGACCGTCCTTGGGGCGGCCCTCTTTTTTTGCCGTCCTGGGCGTCCGCGGAAATAGCACTGGAATTTGACATGGAACCGTGCTATACTGAAACTACTCTTGGCCTGCCGGGAGCAAGTATACGAAATTAGGAGCGTGAGACTGTGTCTCTGTTGTCATCCATTGTTTTAGGGCTGGTCCAGGGACTGGCCGAATTTCTGCCCATCTCCAGCTCCGGCCATCTGGCCATCGCGGAGCGTCTGCTGAGCTCCTTCCACGCGGCGGATATCCCGGCGTTTTTCGACGTGCTGCTGCATCTGGGCACGCTGGTGGCGGTGTTCATCGCCTATTGGGGAGAGATCCGGGATATGATCGTGGAGTTCTTCCGGGGCGTGGGCGATCTGATCCACGGAACCACCCCTGCGCCGGTGCCTCCGGCCCGGCGGCTGATCCTGCTGATTATCGTGGGCACGCTGCCGCTGTTTGCCATCCTGCCCATCAAGGACACCATCGAGGGCCTGTCCGACAATCTGCTGTTTGTGGGCGCGGCGCTGCTGTTCACCGGCTGCCTGCTGTATGCCAGCGACCGGGTCCGGAAGGGACGCAAGACGGAGCGGAACGCCACCATGCTGGACGTTCTGCTGGTGGGCGTGGCACAGGCCGTGGCCACCTGCCCCGGCATCTCCCGCTCCGGCACCACCATCACCGCCGGCTGCTTCCGCGGCTTTGACCGCAAATTCGCCGTGCGCTACTCCTTCCTGATGTCCATTCCCGCCGTTCTGGGCGCCAACATCCTGAGCCTGAAGGACGCGGTGGAGACGGGCATCATCTGGGCCGACGTGCCTGTTTACATCGTGGGCGTTGTGGTAGCGGCCGTCTCCGGCTACTTCTGCATCCGCCTGCTGAAGATGATCGCGGACAAGGGAAAATTCGGCTGGTTCGCGTATTACTGCTGGGCCATCGGCGCGCTGACGCTGGGATTGAACATCCTGGGCTGAGACACGGGCCGGATTTTCCCAGGCACGCCAAAGGCGTGCCCACCGCGGCAGCGGCGTGACAGAATCCGGCGCTTCCCATGGACCGAAGGTCCACGCGAAGAAATTCGGCTGGTTCGCGTATTACTGCTGGGCCATCGGCGCACTGACGCTGGTCCTGAACATCCTGGGCTGAGACGCGGGCCGGATTTTCCTGCCGGATCTGCGCTCCGGATAACATCCACAACGCATCACTGAAGATGGAGGTATCACTGTGGCAACGACCACTTCCAAAAAGACCACAACGAAAAAGACCACATCCACATCCGCCAAAGGTTCCAGCCGCGGCGGCTCCCGGAGCGGGAAGAATACCCAGCCGGAGAAGCGGCCCATCCGCCGGGAGGTATGGGGCATTGTGCTACTGGTGCTGACCCTCTGCGTGGGCGTGAGTTACTTTGGGATTTCCGCGCTGTTCATCGACTGGTTCGCCATGCTGCTGAAGGGGCTTCTGGGCTACGGCTATTGGCTGGCGGGGCCAGCGCTGCTGCTGTCGGCCATGATCCTGCTGTTCCACCACGGACGGCCTGTGACGCTGCGGGTGACCTGCTCCCTGATGCTGCCGGTGCTGTTCGGCGCACTGGGACACATGGTACTGTGCGGAGAGACCTACTCTGCCTCGCCCACCATCCTGACATACCTGTGGTCCGACGGCGTCGCCATGGAGAGCGGCGGCGCACTGGCCGGGCTTCTGGCGGAGGGCTCCGTGGCGGTGTTCTCCAAGATCGCCTCCATCATCCTCTTCACGGCGCTGTTCGCGGTGCTGGCTATGGTGGCGCTGCGGCTGACGGTGGGGGCCATCATCGAAAAGAGCCGGAACCGTCCCCGTTATGAGGAGGAGCCGGACTATCCCGCCGAGCCCGCCATCCGCATGGTGCCCATTGAGGAGCCCAAGCGGCCCGCCCAGACCAACAAGCCCAAGCCCGTCATCGACATCCCCCTGGACGGGGAGGAGCCCGCAGCGCCTGCCAAAAAGCCGGGCCTGTTCACCGGCTTCTTCCGCCATAAATCCGAGCAGATGCGCACTCCGGATCAGGTCCTGTCGGAGACGCCGGCGGTGCCTCCTGTCACCGCTCCTGCTGCACCGGCCGCTCCGGCTGAGGAAGCGCCCATTGTGGTCCGGGCGTCCACCATCACGAAGGCGCCGCCCACCGCGGCGGAGGAGCCTGTCCCAGCCATGGAGCAGCGCACACCGGCACCGGCACCGGCCATCCCGGCGGCAGCGCCTGCTGTTCAGGCACCTGCCGAGAGCAAAAAGAAGAACGCCGCCGAGCTGGCGGCCGCCACCGCCGCCGTCACGGAGGAGATCGAACAGAAGGCGGCCATGGAAGGGGACGAGGTCTATCAGTATCCCCCCATCACGCTGCTGAGCGAGAACCGGGGCGGCAACTACGCTGAGGCGGGGGCTGAACTGCGGAACAACTCCCGCCGTCTGGCGGAGACGCTGGCCAGCTTCGGCGTGGACGCCACGGCGGGCGAGGTGATCCACGGCCCCTCCGTCACCCGGTATGAGTTCGTGCTGGACCAGGGCGTCAAACTCAGCAAGATCACCAATCTGGCAGACGACATCGCCCTGGCGCTGGGCGCCACCGGCGTCCGCATCGCCCCCATTCCGGACAAGATCTCCGTGGTGGGCATTGAGGTGCCCAACAAGCAGGTGACGCCGGTGCTGATCCGGGACGTCATCGAGTCCCGGGCCTTCACGGAGCACAAGTCCAACGTGGCCTTCGCCGTGGGCAAGGACATCAGCGGCAGCTGCGTGGTGGGCAACATCGGCAAGCTTCCCCATGTGCTCATCGCCGGTACCACCGGCTCCGGCAAATCTGTCTGTACCAACTCCCTCATCGTCAGCCTGATCTACAAGTCCTCCCCGGAGGACGTGCGGTTCATCATGGTGGACCCCAAAATGGTAGAGCTGGCGCCCTATAACGGCATCCCCCACCTGCTGATCCCGGTGGTGACGGACCCGAAAAAAGCTGCCGGCGCCCTCCAGTGGGCGGTGTACGAGATGATGAAGCGCTATAAGCTGTTCTCGGAACACAACGTCAAGGACCTGGCGGGCTACAACGCCCTGGCCAAGACCACCGACGAGTTGGAGCACATGCCCTCCGTGGTGGTGGTCATCGACGAGCTGGCGGACCTGATGCTGGTGGCGGCGAAAGAGGTGGAGGAGTCCATCTGCCGGGTGGCCCAGATGGGCCGCGCCGCCGGCGTCCATCTGGTCATCGCCACCCAGCGGCCCTCTTCCGACGTGATCACCGGCCTGATGAAGGCCAACATCCCCTCCCGCATCGCCTTCGCCGTGGCGTCTTCTCTGGAGTCCCGCATCATTCTGGATACCACCGGCGCGGAGAAGCTGGTGGGCAAGGGCGACATGCTCTACGCCCCGCTGGGCGCCGGAAAGCCCATCCGCGTCCAGGGCTGCTTCATCTCCCCGGAGGAGATCGAGCAGGTGGTGGCTTTCGTCAAGCAGAACGGCGAGACGCAGTACGACGACGAGGTCATCGCCAAGATCGAGGAATCCGTCCAGGAGAAGGAAAAGGGCGGAAAGGGCGGCGGCGCAGCTGCCGCGTCCCAGGATGTCTCCGCCGACGAGGGCGACGAGCTGCTGCCCGCCGCCGTGGATGTGGTGCTGGAGACGGGACAGGCCTCCGTGTCCATGCTCCAGCGGCGCCTGAAGCTGGGCTACTCCCGGGCCGCCCGTCTGGTGGACCAGATGGAGGAGCGGGGCATCGTAGGACCCTTTGAGGGCTCCAAGCCCAGGCAGCTCCTCATCACCAAGGAGAAGTGGGAGGAGATGAAGATGGGCGACATCATGTCTGCTCAGCCCCCTGCCGACGCCGGAATGGACGGGGAATAAGCGGGGAAGCGGCTCCGGGAATCGTCCCGCCCCGGAAACATTGCGGAGACGGGAAAATTTTTTCCGCTCCCATCCGTCTGAACCCATCGAACAGCCTGCCGAAAAGTCTGGCTTTCCGGCAGGCTGAAATATATTGGAAAGGGGCGGCACTCCAGTGAAAAAGCGGAGGCCACGCAGGATAAAAGAGCCGTATCAGACGGCTGAAAAACCGGAAGATCACGAAACAGAGCCCCGCGGGAGATCCCGCGGGGCTCTGCCATATGGTTTTCCCGGATCCGTCGCTGCAGCGATGTCTGCGTAGAACCGGACCGCATTGTCGAGATCCTCCTCATCGGGCCGTCCCTTGGCGATGCCGCCGATGAGTTTGAAGGGGCCGAAGGTGTTGAAGCCCAGACAGCCGTATTTCCCCAGAATGACGGCCTTTTTGTCTTTGACGGCTTTTGCGATGGCCTCGGTGTACCCTTTTTTCTCAACGCCGCAGGTGTAGAGGAAGAAGACCTTCTTTCCGGCAGGGAGGTTTCTCTCCGCGAACTGCAGGACGCACTTGTGGAATTTGGAGTAATAGATGCCGGAGGCGAAACCGATCAGGTCATATCCCGCAAGGTCGGCGGTGTCGGTTTTGACTGCGTCGATGAGGGTGATGTGGAAGCGCCGGGCAATGGCGTCCAGTACTTTTTTTGTATTGCCATGGTGGGCGGAGTAATAGATCACTGCTGTTTTCATACTGATTTCTCCTTGCTTTATCATCATATATCCAATATACTGTATCTGAAAACCATGTACAAGTACGCAATTTGAATGTACTTGGTATGTTTGAGTGTACTGGAGAGGCCTATGAAAAAGGACATGACAGCGGAGGAATATCTGCACAGAGTGCTGTCGGATGATGTGCGGGACGACTGCCCCATGCGGCGCACCCTGGAGCTGCTCAGCGGGAAGTGGAGGACCCATATCATATACGAACTGTGCAAAAAACCGTCCTGCCGGTTCGGAGAGCTGAAAAAGGCGCTTCCCCGCATTACGAATACCATGCTGACCAAAACGCTGCGGAAGCTGGAGGACCTGGGGATCGTCCGCCGGGAACAGTTCAATGAGATCCCGCCCCACGTGGAGTATTCGCTGGCAGAGCAGGGCAGGGCGCTGCTGCCGGTGTTTTTTGAACTGGCCAGGTGGGGGGAGGCATACCTGAAGGAATGACTGCCTGTTCCCGCGGGACCGGAGCATGTTTTTTCACCGGCGGAGAGACGGCGTACTCCGACAGATTCCCGTCTTGACAAATCCGGCCAAATCCGTATAATAGAACTAATCAACGCAGTGACAAAGCCAGCTTTCTGAAACCGGCTCCAGCGAGAGGGGATTGGTGCAAGCCCTCAGCCCACGCCAGAGAGCAGCCACTTTTGAGCGGCCCGCGACGAGCGGGACGGTTCATCCCCGATAGCGGATGACATGAGATGTCCCTTCCGGGAGGAGGGACAGATCAGGGTGGTACCGTGGAGAAAGTATTTTCCGCCCCTGACACAGGTCAGGGGCGGTTTTTTATCCCTCTGCGGACGAATTTTGATACTGCTGTTCTGCCCCGCGGTGGCCGCCGGTCACGGGGCATTCACAATCCATCAAGGAGGTTATTTCCATGCGCTTTTCCAGAAAGATCGAGAGCTGCAACCTGTCTCCCATCCGTAAATTCCATCCCTATGCCGTGGAGGCAGAGGCCCGCGGCCGGAAGATCTATCACCTGAACATCGGACAGCCGGACATTGAGACGCCCAAGGAGTTCTTCACGGCCATCCAGAATTTCAAGGACCCCGTGCTGGCCTACGCGCCCTCCGCGGGCATCCCGGCCTACGTGGAGTCTGTCCGGGGGTATTACAGGAGCCTGGGCATCGAACTGGACACCGGGGACATCCTGGCCACCAACGGCGGCAGCGAGGCCCTGCAGATCGTCCTTCAGTGCATTCTGGACGAGGGGGACGAGGTGTTGATCCCCGAGCCCTTCTACCCCAACTACAACACCTTTACCCGTCTGGCGGGCGGCGTGGTCCACCCCATCCCCACCTCCGCCGAGGAGGGCTTCTTCTATGGCGACCGGGACCGCATCGAGGCGGAGATCACCCCCAGGACCAAGGCCATCCTCATCACCAATCCCGGCAACCCCACCGGCGCCATCCTGTCGCCGGAATCCACCCGGATGATCGCCGACGTGGCCCGGGACCATGATCTGTTTGTCATCGCCGACGAGGTGTACCGGGAGTTCGTCTACGGCGATGAGAAGATCGTCAGCCTGGCGGAGTTCCCGGATGTGGCCCAGAACGTGGTCATCATCGACTCCATCTCCAAGCGCTTCTCCGCCTGCGGCGCCCGCATCGGCGCCCTGATCTCCCGAAACAAGGAGCTGATGGGCCAGGCCATGAAGGTCTGCCAGGGCCGTCTGTGCTGCTCCACCCTGGATCAGCTGGGCGCCGCCGCCCTGTACTCCGCGGGACCGGCCTATTTCGCCGCCCAGAAGGAGGAGTATCATCGCCGCCGCGATACGGTGATGGAGAAGCTGGCCCAGATCCCCGGCGTGGTGTGCAAGTGTCCGGAGGGCGCCTTCTATCTGATGGCCAAGATCCCCGTGGACAACGCCGACGACTTCCAGAAGTGGCTGCTGACGGACTTCGAGGACAACGGCGACACCGTGATGTTTGCCCCCGGCGAGCAGTTCTACGGCACCCCCGGCAAGGGAAAGGATGAGATCCGCATCGCGTACGTATTGAAGCAGGCCGACCTGGAGCGGGCCATGGACCTGCTGGCCCTGGGTATCCGGGCATATCAAGGAAGGAGTTTTGGAAAATGATTCGTCATATCGTCATGTGGAAGTTCCGTCCCGGCACGGAAAAGGAGCAGGAGGAGTTCCTGACGGGCCTCCGGAATTTGCAGGGGGTCATTCCCCAGCTGCTGAAGTCCGAGGTGGCTGTCAACGTGGCCCCCGGCAACTATGACGCCGTGCTGGTGTCGGAGTTCGCGTCTCTGGAGGACCTGGACGCCTACAAGAACGATCCCCGCCACAAGGCGGTCTCCGCCCTGTGCAAGTCCATCCGGGAGGACCGGGTGGCCGTGGACTACGAGTTTTAAGATCAGACCAGAATATAACAGACGCCCCGGAGCCGCATGGCTCCGGGGCGTTTTCACGGAAAACAGAAAACTTTCCGGACCGGTCAGGCCCTTTCCACATAGTTTGATAGTGAAAATTGAAAGCGGAGGGGTCCGTATGACAAACACGGTACATTTCTTTTTGGGCGCCAACAGCGGCAATGGATACCAGAGCCTGTTCGGACAGCTGACGGAGGATCGGACGCTGTACGACATGGTGATTCTGAAGGGGCCGCCGGGAACAGGGAAGTCCACGTTCCTGAAGCTGGTGGGGGAGGCCATGGAGGCTGTGGGCACGGCAGTGGAGTACATCCACTGCGCCGGCGCGCCGGAGTCACTGGACGGCGTCTTCCTGCCGGAGCTGCGCTGCGCCCTGACGGACGGTACGGCGCCCCACCTCCTGGAGCCCCGGTACCCCCTGGCGGTGCAGCGGTGTCTGGATCTGGGGCGGCTGTGCGACATCACTGCCGCGAAAGCCGCCAGGGACGAGGTCATCCGTCTCACGGACGGCGAGGCGTCGGCCTATGGCCGGGCCTTCCACGCCCTGAAGGCCGCCCGGCAGGTGGAACTGGACACGGCGTCCGCTGTCCGCCGGACCGTGGACTGGGCGCGGCTGGAGCGGCGGGTGGAGGGCATCGCCCGCCGGGAGCTGCGGCAGCGGGGAACGGAAGCGGGAACCACCGCCCTGCGGTTCCTGGGCACCATGACCCATCAAGGGCCCGTCTGGCGCTTCGACACGGTGGAGGCCCTATGTCCCCGGGTCTACGAGCTGGCGGACAGCTGCGGTCTGGCGGGAGGTACGCTGGAATATCTGCGGGAGACGGCGGCGGAGCGGGGCTGGAACACGGTGGCCTGTCCGGCACCGGAGGAGCCGGACCGTCTGGAACACCTGCTGATCCCCGGATTGGGGCTGGCCTTTGTCACGTCCCACCCCGGCATGGAGTGGCCCGGCAAGGCGTACCGCCGCCTGCGGCTGGACGCCATGGCCCAGCCGGAGAACCGTGCCCGGGTCCGGTTCGAGAGCCGTATGGCCCGGCTGCTGCGGCAGGAGGCCGTGGCAGCACTGGGGGAGGCCAAGGAGGCCCACGACGCCCTGGAGGCGCTGTACCATCCCTACGTGGACTTCGACGGCGTCCGGACACTGGCGGCCCTAGAGACGGCCCGGCTGCTGGCGTGGCAGAGCAGTATGCGGTAGCACGGGTACGGATTCCTTGTTGCTTGGAAGAAGAAAGAATGCCGAAAAGGGTCCGCCGGAGGGCGGACCCTTTTCATGCGAATCGGCACGGAAGCGCCTTATCCCCGCCCGTCTTTCGGGAGGGCGTTCATGTTTTTCGACGCCGTGGCCTTCATGGACCTGACGGACAGCACGCACACAAGGACCGTCAGGATATCGGCGGCGGGCTGGGAGAAATAGATGCCGGTGACGCCCAGCAGTTTGGGCAGCGTCATGATGAAGGGAACGTAGAACAGGCCCTGCCGGATCAGGGACAGGAACAGTCCGTACCGGGAGGAGCCGATGGTCTGATAGGTGATGGTCATCATGTAGCACAGACCGAAGGCGGGATACAGGATCATCTGGGAGATCAGCAGCCGTCTGCCGTAGTCCACGATGACCGGATTGCGGTTGAACAGCAGGATCAGCGGCTTCGACAGCAGGATATAGACCGCTGCAACCAGCACCGTCAGCAGCAGAGAGCCCTTCAGCGCGAAGCGCACCGACTGATGGAACCGGTCCTCGTCCCTGGCGCCGAAGGCGTAGGAGGCCACCGGCTGATAGCCCTGCATAAAGCCCATGACCACATAGCAGCCGATGAGGACCAGCCGCTGGACCACGCCGTAGGCGGCGATGATCTCATCGGACTGAGGGAGGGACGCGGCGGCGATGTTGGTGAGGGAGGAGGCCACCGACAGGCAGATCTGGATGACCGCTGTGGGGATGCCGATGAGGGTGACGGTCTTCATCAGATCCCAGCTGGGCCGGAACGCCCGGACCCGGATCTTGATAATGGACCGGCCGCTGGCATAGAACCAGACCAGAATGAAGAAGGTGACGAACTGGGAGACAGTGGTGGCCAGGGAGGCGCCTGCCACGCCCATGTTCAAGCCCCAGCTGAACATGAATACAGGGTCCAGGGCGATGTTCAGCAGGGCGCCGGTGATGACCGCGATAGAGGAGATCCGCACGGAGGACTCGGCTCTGGCGGCGCAGTTCATGCTCTGGGCGGGCAGATTGGCCAGGGCGGCCACGAACATCCAGAAAGCGTAGTCCTCCGCCAGGGGCAGGGAGGCGTCCGAGGCGCCGAAGGCCCGCATCAGCGGTTCCATGAAGACGATGCCGCCCACGCACAGCAGAATGCCGATGAGCATGGAGATGCCGATGATGGTGGTAATGGTGCGGCTGGCGCCCTCAGGGTCCTTGGCCCCCAGCTGACGGCCCGCCAGAACGGCGGCGCCGGCGGCAAAGATGTTTTCGATGGACACCATGATCAGCAGCAGGGGGACGGTGACGCCCACCGCCGTCAGGGCGATGTCGGAGTCCAGCATCCCGATGTACGCGGTGTCCACCAGGTTGTAGACGGCCTTGGCCAGCAGCGCCAGCGTGGCCGGAACGGCCAGCCGGACGATGGCCTTGGAGGGACGCATGTCCCCCAGAATGGATTGCGTTTTGGTTTCTTTCTCAGACATTTCCATGCTCCTCTCCTGCGATCACGCCATAGAGCAGGATGTTCAATGCCTGACGGCAGCTCTGTTCTCTGGCTTCAAATTCCAATGGGTCGGTCCCCGTCATCTGATGGCGGGCGTTAATGAAATCCTGAAACTGCCGGAAGGTCTCGATGACGTCCGCTTTCGTGATATTGGGACGCAGGGAGACGGGGGCCAGCAGACGCTCCAGGATCTGCGCGTTCAGGGCGTCAAATTCCTGTTTTCGCTTCTGGATCCCGGTGCGCAGATGGGCGGGCGGCGTGATGACCGCCTCGCAGAAGATCCGCTGATAGACCGGATGCTCCCGGAAAAACACCATGCGGGCCGTGAAATACCGCTCCAGCTGTTCCTCAGCGGTGCCCTGCTCCGGCTGCATATGGGTCCGGATAAAGCCGGTGAGCAGATCGAAGCACTCCCCCACGCAGGCCAGAAACAGATCGTCCTTGGTGTCAAAATAGTGGTAAATGATCCCTTTTGAGAGATCGTCGGTGCAGACATGGTTGATGGAGCTGGCGCCGTACCCCTGGGCGGAGAATTCCGCCAGAGCGCTGTCCATGATCCGCCGCCGCGTCTGCTGATTCTTTTCTTCCCGTTTCATTCCATCACCTCTAAATATTGACCACCCGGTCGATTTATGATAATAGCACAAATTGACTGGGTGGTCAATATTTTTCTGCCCGGTTTCCGTGGATGTCAGATGACGGGCGGCACGGGACCGGCGGGGGCGGCGGGACGGTGAAAGACCCCCGCGGACATCGCGCCGGATGCCCGCGGGGGTCCTGAAACTTTACAGAAAAGGAGACATCACGCCCTGGCCAGATAGTCGGCGCAGCAGCGGCCCGCCGCTTCGGCCAGCGCCGCCTCGTCCACGTTCACCAGACGGCCCTCCTTCACCACGACCTTGCCGCCCACAACGGTGTAGTCCACCGGGCCCCGGAGGCCCACCGTGGCCAGCACGGCGCCGGGATCGTCCATGGCGCCGGTGAGCTCCAGCCGCTGGGTGTCCACTAGGAACAGGTCCGCGCACTTGCCCACGGCCAGCTGGCCGATGTCGTCCCGGCCCAGAAGCCGGGCGCTGCCCCGGGTGGCCATCTTCAGCACGTCATAGCCGCTGGGGGCATCGGCGCTGGAGTGGAGCCGGTGGAGCAGGAAGCACACCCGCAGTTCCTCCAGCAGGGAGGAGCCGTCGTTGGAGGCGGAGCCGTCCACCGCCAGCCCCACGGGGACGCCCAGCCGCAGCATCTCCGGGATCCGTGCCACGCCGGAGGCCAGTTTCATGTTGGAGATGGGACAGTGGGCCACGCCGGTGCCGGTGCGGGCCAGCTCCCGCAGCTCCCCGTCGTTGAAGTGGATGCCGTGGGCGTACCACACGTCCGGTCCCGTCCAGCCCAGAGAGGCCATATATTCCAGGGGCCGCATGTGGTGGTGCTCCAAGGTATAGCGCTCTTCGTCCTTCGTCTCCGCCACATGGGTGTGAAGCCGGACGCCGTACTGCCGGGCCAGGATGGCGCTCTGCCGCAGCAGCTCACCGGACACGGAGAAGGGGGAGCAGGGGGCCAGGGCCACCTGCCGCATGGAGCCGAAGGAGGGATCGTGATACGTCTCGATGGCGTGGACGGAGTCCCGCAGGATCTCGTCCACCGTCTGGACCACGCTATCCGGCGGCAGGCCGCCGTCCTTTCTGGACAGGTCCATGCTGCCCCGGGAGGCGTGGAACCGGATGCCCAACTCCTCCGCGGCGGCGAACTGGGCGCCCAGCAGATCCCCGGCCCCGGCGGGGAAGACGTAGTGGTGGTCGAAGCAGGTGGTGCAGCCGTATTTCAGCAGCTCCCCGCAGCCGGTCAGGGTGGACAGCCGGACGGTCTCTGCGTCCAGGCCCTTCCAGATCTCGTACAGGGTAGTGAGCCAGTCGAACAGCTCCATGTTCTGGACCTGGGCCAGATTCCGGGAGAACACCTGATACAGGTGGTGATGGGTGTTGACAAGGCCGGGATAGCAGGCGAAATGGCTGCCGTCCAGCACGGTGTCCGCCGTCTCATGGGGCAGGGCGGGGGCGATGGCCCGGATGACGCCGTCCTCGGCGTAGAGATCCGCGCCGTGAAGTACCGGCGTATCGTCGCCGCAGGTGACCAGTGTCTGGATGTTCCGGATCAGAAGAGAGGGCATGTGCAATGCTCCTTTCGTGGTTTTGTTGATACCAGTATAAGAGATGCGGCGGGAAAAAGCAACGGAAAGCCGTTGGAAAAGCCCCGTGCCGGTCTGTGGACGGCGCGGGGCTGACGGACGATCACTTTTTCCCGGTGGAGACAGGCGTCTGTCCCTCCGGCGTCCCGCCGCCGATGGCCTTTTGCGGCTTCACATGGCGCCAGTACCGGCTGGTTTTGGCGAAGACCGGCTCGCAGAGGTACAGCGTGGCGGGCATGACGAAGATGCTGATGACGGCGGAGATGATGGAGCCCCGGGCCAGCATGACGCAGATGGCGCCGATGAGGTCGATCTCCGACACGAAGGACACGCCCAGCGTGGCGCAGAACAGCACCAGGGCGCTGGTGATGATGGAGGCGTCGGCGGAGTCGGCGGCGATGCGGATGGCCTCCCGCCGGCTGCGTCCGATGCGGATCTCCTCCCGGAAGCGGGTGGTCATGAGAATGGCGTAGTCCACGGTGGCGCCCAGCTGGACGCAGCTGATGATGGTGGGGGCGATGAAAGGCGTGGAGGTATCGGTGAAATAGGGGATGCCCTGGTTGATGAAGATGGCCAGCTCAATGGTGGCCACCAGCACCAGCGGCACGGAGACGGACTGGAAGGTCAGGGCGATGATCAGGAAGATGGCGGCGATGGAGATGTAGTTAGTGACCTGGAAGTCCACGGCGGAGGTCTCGATGAGGTCGTTGGTCATGGCGGCCTCGCCGGTGATCATGGCGTCGGGGTCGTACTGCTTCAGGATGGCGTTCAGTTCCACCAGCTGATTCGCCACCTGATCGGAGGCGGTCTCATAGCTGGAGTTCACCATCATCAGCTGATAGCCGCCCTGCTTCAGCATATCCTTCAGCGCGCTGGGGATGAAGAAATCGGGGATGCCGGTGCCCAGCATGGAGTGGTAGGACAGCACGGAGGTGACGCCCTTTACGTCCTTGACGGCGCTTTCCAATTCGTTCATGTCCGTGGAGGTGATGTCGTCCCGGAGGATGATGAAGTGGGACGTGGCCATGTCGAAGTCGTCCTTCAGCTTCTCGTTGGACACGATGGAGTCCAGATCCCGGGGCAGGGACTCATCCAGCTTGTAGTAGATGGGCGCGTGGTCCTGGGCGTAGAAGGCGGGGAGGAACAGCGCCAGGAACAGCACCAGAAAAGCCCGGCTGTGGCGGATGATGAAACTGTTGGCTCTGTCCAGATTGGGCAGCAGGGTCCGGTGCTGATGACGGGTGATCTGTTTGTCGAAGATCAGCAGCAGGGAGGGCAGCACCAGAATGACGGTGGCCACGCCCAGCACCACGCCCTTGGCCATGACGATGCCGATGTCCCGCCCCAGGGTCAGGCGCATGAAGCACAGGGCCAGAAAACCGGCGATGGTGGTGAGGGAGCTGCCGGAGAGGGACGTGAAGGCCGCCACAATGGCCTGGGCCATGGCGTCCCGCTCGTCATCGTAGTTCTGCCGCTCCTCCTCGTACCGGCGGTAGAGGAAGATGGAGTAGTCCATGGTGACGCCCAGCTGCAAGACGGCGGCGATGGCCTTGGTGATGTAGGAAATCTCCCCCAGAAAGACATTGCTGCCGAAATTGTAGATGATGGCCAGTCCGATGCTGACGATGAACACGAAGGGCAGCACGGTGGACTCCAGGGTCAGGCTCATGGCGACGAGGGCCAGCACCACCGCCAGCCCCACGAACACCGGCAGTTCCTTGTCCATCAGGGCACGGGTGTCCCGGATGACCACGGAGAAGCCTGCCAGGAAGCACTTCTCATTGCAGACCTTCCGCACCTGGTCGATGGCCTCCATGGTCTCGTCGGAGGCGCCGGGGTGGTCGTACTGAATGATCATCATGGTAGAGCCGTCGGAGAAGAAGATGTCCCGCAGGCTGGCGGGGATCATGTCCGTGGGGATCTGGATGCCCACCATGTTGCTGAGCCACACGGCGTTGGAGACGCCGTCGATCTCCTGGATGGCGTTCAGCAGGTCGTTGGTGTACCCGGCGGGCATATCCTCCACCACCAGCATACTGGTGGCGGCCATTTTGAAGGGCTCCTCCAGCAGCTGTTCTCCCTGGGAGGAGGGCAGATCCTGGGGCAGATAGGACAGGATATCATAGTTGATGCGGGTGGCCACGAAGCCCAGTCCCGCCGGAATCAGCATCAGCAGGGCGATGAGGGCCACCAGCTTGGGTTTTCTGGTAAGTCTGTGGGCAACTTTCTGAATCAGCATCCGCAAACACCCCGCTTATCTCCGGAAAACGCCGGTGACGGCGTTCCAGAAGTCCCGGAACATCTGCGCCACCCGGCCCCAGAAGGTGGTGGACTCCGCCTGTTTTACCGTCTCCGTCTCCTCGTCCCCGTCGGGGATCTGGATCTCCTGGGAGCGGATCAGCACCTGAACGCTCTGGGGCGTGCCGTTCCGGGCGTCGGTGAGGGACTCCGCCTCGGCGGTGGCATCCATCATCAGCAGACGGTCCACGTCGCCGGTGTGGTCGTTCCACAGGTCCTCAATGATATCGGTCATGGCGTTTTTGGAGCTCTGGATGTCCCGAGAGGTGGCCATGACGTCGGCGGTCCTCCGCAGGGTGGACGCCAGCCCTTCCAGCGTCTGCCGGGTGCCGGGGTCCAGATCGGCGCCGGTGTTTTTCAGCAGCATCTCCGTATTGCTGACCAGCGTCTCCAGATCCCGGGTGGTCTTGGCCGCGGCGGTGCTGAGATCGCTGACGGTGGTCAGGCTCTCCTGCAAACGGGGCTCGTAGTCGTTGAGGGTATTCCGCAGCGTGTCGGCCAGGTCCAGAATGTTCTGGAGCTTCTGTGAGGACCGCCGCAGGACGGCGGCGAGATCGTCCGCGTCGTCCAGCAGATCCACCAGATCGTCCAGCTGTTCGCACAGGTCCGCCAGCTCTCCCACCACGTCGGCGGTGGGACCGGCCACGTTTTTCAGTGTGCTGTTCAGCTGCTTCTGAAGCTCGCTGATCTTTCCGGAGGCGCTGTCCAGACCGCTGGTGATCAGGTCCACGGCGGCGCCGCCCACGGAGGAACTCTCGCCGTCTTCGCCGTCACCGGCTTCCGGCGTCTCCGGGGTCTCCGGCGCCTGGTCTCCGGCGTCGGGCACGTCGGAGCCGCTGCCCGTACTGTCGGCGGGATCGTTCAGCAGAAGGGAGGTGTACAGGGCCTGCCCCCCCTCCGTGTCCAGCTGACCACTGCTGTAGACGATCCACAGGTCGTTCATCTGCTTGGCCTCGGTCTTGCTGACACCGGGCAGCTGCTCGCAGAAGGACTGGAAGGAGGCACCGGACCGGGCGTATCCGTAGAGGGCCTTCAGCTGCTGGGCAGACTGCCAGTAAGCCTGCTGCTCCGGCGGCAGCGTCCCCACGGCCTCGGCGGGGACGTCCGCCAGCTGCATCAGCTGGGCGGCCATGGCGTCGCCCTGGGCGGCAGACGCGGCGGTGCCGTTGATGACCAGCATCCGGCTCATGAACCGCTCCAGGTCCGTCTCCTCATAGGCGGCGTGGACGGCCTTGACCTTCTTCACCAGCTCCCGGCTGGAGGTGTCCGTGCCGGAGCTGCCGCCGGTGCCGCCGCTGAGACCGTCCAGGGCCTCCTCCAGCCTGCGGAAACTGTGCTCCATGTCGGCCAGGGATTGAACCAGACGCTCGATGTCGTCCGCGTTGTCCTCCAGATCCTCCATGGCGTTCTCCACGTCCCGCAGCTGGCCCTTCAGGCTGACGGCGATGTCCGTCATCTCGTTGAGGGTGCCCTTGGCGTCCGTGATGGTCCGGCTCAGAGATTCCAGCTGCCCCGTTACCGGCTCCAGCAGCTGGCCGATATTGCTGAGATCCTCCCGCAGGGCGTCCGCGCCGTCGTAGAGGGAACCCTTGCCGCTGGAGAAGGTGTCCCGAGCCTGGTTCAGCTGATCCAAACCGCTGGCGGAGGCGTTGAGACTGCCGGTGAGGTTGTTCATGGCGGACAGGAGGGAGTCGAAGCTGCCGGAGAGCTTGTGATAGTCGTCCTCCAGCTCCTCTTTGCTCTGACTGATATCGGCGATTTGCTCCAACTGGGACAGGGTGGCGGGCACCATCAGGAAGGTCATGCCCGCGAACTCAAAGCTGTCGGTGCCCACCTCGATGGTGAAGTGCTGCTCCTCGCCGGGCAGGGCCAGGAACAGCACCACCCGCAGGTTGCCGATGAGCTGGACCTGGGCGCCATCCGCCTTCAACGAGAGGATGTTGTCCTGATTGAACATGGCCATGGCTTCCAGGGTGTAGTTGTTCCGGGCGTACTCGCTGGCGTTCTCATTGGGCACGATGTCCAGGGAGATCTCCACCACGCCGGTCTTTCCCGCCAGATCCTCCGCCCTGGTGGGGACGCCGTTGAGGGCGTAGTGGAGGGACAGCGTCCAGGGCAGGTCCTGGAAAGGCCGGGTGGTCTTGCCCTCAAAGTAGAAGTGGTCCGGGGCGTCGCCGCCGAAGTCGAAGGTAGTGGTGTCGCCGCCGGTGACAGGCTCCGTGCCGTCCGTCAGGTTGTTGACGGCGTCGTAAGTACCGTAGTCGGTGATGGACGAAGCGCCGTTGAGGGTGTAGCTCTTGACCACGCTGCCCTCCGTCAGGTTGCCGTAGTAGTCCAGGGTGGCGTAATACGCCTCGTCAAAGGTGGGGGAGACGCCGTCGCCGATGGGTTCCGCCGCGGCGGCGGAGGGGACGAGGGTCATCGCCAGCGCCCCGGCCATGGTCAGCGCCATCCCCCGGAGCAGCGTCCTGCGCGGGCCGGATTGTCTCATAAGATCAGCCTCCTGAATTTTATCAACAAATGTCCTATAAAAAATAGTTGTTGATTTATCAATCAGGGTTGATTATAATATGAGAGAACAGAAAAATCAAGCGACCTTTGTTCAAAATTAGACACTTGTTGAAAAATGTCTATCTCCCGGGCGGCAACGCTGCCAGACGGGGAGGACAGAGAGGAACCGATATGACAAATTCTGACGACCGGCGGGCCAAGCGCAGCCGCCGCCTTTTGAAGCAGGGACTGCAGGAGCTGCTGCTGGAGAAGCAGTTCTCCGACATCAGTGTCCGGGACATCACGGACCGCATGGATCTGAACCGGGGCACGTTCTATCTCCACTATCCGGACACCTACGCCCTGCTCCAGAGCCTGGAGGACGACGTGATGGAGGAGGCCCAGAAGATGGTGGACCAGCACCGGGGGGAGGTCCTGGAGGACACCACCCTCCGGCCCATCTTCGGCCCCATTCTGGACTACATCGTGGAGAACCGGGAGCTGTGCACCTCCCTGTTCGTCAACAACGCCAGCAGCAACTTTGCGGGCCGGGTCAACGAGCTCATCGACCGCAACGGCTCCGGCATCATCCGGGGACGGTATCCCGGCGCGCCGGAGGAGGAGCTGGAGTACGTGCTGAGCTTCATCTCCTTCGGCCTCATCGGCCTCATCAAGAAGTGGTTCGACGAGGACATGCGCATGGACAAGGAGCAGCTGCTGGACATGGCGGATCAGATCGTCAACACCATCTGCCGCGCCCGGTTCAAACGGGGATGAACGGAAAAGACCGCCGCGAAACAAACCTGTTTCGCGGCGGTCCTGTCATATGTGTTGCCGTGTGTTATTTCAGCAGGGCGCTGTTGTTGATGAGACGGTCGGCGTACAGGAACAGCACGTCGGCGCCCTCGAAGTCCACGTACTGGGGCAGCAGGGAGGAGACCATGTACCGCAGGTCCACCAGCGTGACCTTGGAGTAGGCCTCCAACAGCAGGGGCGCCAGGCTGCTGGCGTAGGAGTCCCGGAAGATCACCAGCTCCCGGTCTCCGGCGGCGTTGGGGTTCTCGATGGTCACCAGGGGGGTGGGGCCGGAGAGGAACAGGTCGTAGGAGCTGTCCGTGTCAATGAGGGACGTGTCATAGACGCCGGGGGCGTCGGGATGCTGGATGTCCGCCACCTGAGCGGTCTCCGTCCAGGCACTGGTAAGCCAGCGGACGGTCTCCGTGAGCAGGGAGGCGTCCGTCAGACGGTAGGTGCCGGAGAAGCCGTCCTGCGCATGGATGGTGAAGGCGTCATGGTCCACGGTGAAGCCCATGGCCGCGCCGATGGCGTCCGCCACAGGCAGCAGGGACTCCTGCCGCCAATGGGGATCGGTGGAGTAGTAGTCCGCCAGGGTCAGGCAGTCCGTGAGATCGATGGCGTTCCAGCCCGGCAGCTCCGCCTTCAGCTGGCCGGTGATGGCCCCGTGGTCCAGACGGTCCGCCGTCCCGGCGTACCAGCTCTTGTCGGGGATGGCGGCGTAGTACACGGCTTCGCTGTCCGGGAAGTAATCCGCCTTCAGGGACTTCAGCTTCTCCGCCAGACGGGTCACGGACTTGGCGTCCACGGCCTCGCCCGCCGGGATGTAGCCGCCGGTCTGACTGTCACCGGCTTCTCCCAGGGAGCGGAAGTTGGCGGTGAGGGCGTCGGCGCTGGTGTTGTCCATCACCAGCAGCACCAGCTCGCCGATGTTCTCCACCCGGACGTTCTCCGGGTCCACGCCCACGCAGATCCACCTCTGGGGATTGACGTTGGCGGCGATGTCCCGCTTGACCTGCTCCACGTCCGTGCCGTCCTTCAGACGGACCAGGCAGACGGAGTGGGCACGGGAGGACATCATGGGCTCGCAGGCGACGCCCTCGATGAAGTCCAGCTTCTCCACGCCCAGGAAGAAGGACAGGTTTTCCTCCGTCAGCTCCGTGGTCATGAGGCCGGTGGTACGGGTCCCGGTCCCGGCGTAGACGGCGCCCAGAATATCCACCAGGGAGCTGTCCGGAGTGACAGTGCTTCCGGCCATGGCCCGGGCGGTGGACAGGGACACGGCGGAGATCATGCCGCTTTCCAGCAGGGCGTCGGCCAGAGTGCCGCTGCCATCCCGCAGCTGGGCGCCAAGGGCGGCGTAGGACACCAGAACCACGTCCCTCCGGAGGAAGTCCCCGGTGTTGACGCCCTCCGGCAGGATGCCGGCCTGCTTGCCCAGCGTCTTCCAGTTGTCGTAGACGGCGCCCTCCGCGCCGTCGGTATAACCCAGGGTCCGGAGAACGAAGGTGACGTACATGGCGGCGGTAGCCCGTCCGTAGGGATCGAAGGTGGCGGCGGTGCGGCCCTTGGTCAGGCCGTTCTCATAGGCGTAGCCCAGGATGGCGTCGGCGTTCTCCCAGCCCGACGGCACGTCGGTGAAGGGGTGCCGCGTTTCCGCCTCCTCGTCGCTGCCGCTGTAGATGGCCTCCCATTCTTTGCCGGACAGCCGCAGCAGCATCACCAGGGCCTCCATCCGGGTGGGCGTCCGGTCCAGCTCAAAGCCCTGGGCGGTGCCCCGGAACAGATTCAGCTCCTTCAGCGCCTCCGCCTGCCGCTGGGCGTCGCCGGTATCCGCCGCCAGGGCGGGGAGGGCGCAGGACACCGCCAGCGTCAGGGCCAGCATAAGGCTGCAAAGTTGTTTTCCGATTCGTCTCATTGGGGGAAACCTCCTGATGTTTGTCCGCCTGTCAGCGACGGCGGTCTTGATAATACTTCAGACGGAGAACGGAGCAAAAAAGTTCCGGCCCGTCCGGTTTTTCTGAAAAATTTTCCCTGCCGAAGCCCGCCTTTCCGGGACGGGACACTCGCTGGAAAGCGACAGAAGGAACGGCGTCCCGCTGCCGGGACGCCGTTTGGATGGTCCGGCGAAGCGGACTGCCGGTCACGCGAAGAACTTATCCCACATTCCCAGCAGGAAGATCAGCAGGATGACGCAGGGCAGGATGTAGGTCATGTAGAACCGCAGGCCGTTGGAGATGCGAAGGCCCCGGCCGGTGTTGGCCTCCTGAATGAAGCTGTTCCAGCCCCAGCCCCTGCGGGACACGCAGAACAGCAGATAGAGCAGGGAGCCCAGAGGCAGCAGGATGTTGCTGACCAGGAAGTCCTCCAGATCCATGATGTTCCCGCCCAGGATCTCCACGCCGGAGAGGACGTTGAAGCCCAGCACGCAGGGCAGAGACAGCAGGATCATCAGCACCGCGTTCACCGCCGAAGCCTTCCGGCGGGAGCAGCCGGTGAGATCCATGCAGCAGGCCAGAATGTTCTCAAACACGGCCAGCACGGTGGAGAAGGCGGCGAAGGACATGAACAGGAAGAACAGGCTGCCCCACAGCCGTCCGCCGGCCATGTGGCTGAAGATGTTGGGCAGGGTGATGAAGATCAGCCGGGGTCCGCTGCCGGCGTCCACGCCGAAGGCGGAACAGGCAGGGAAGATGATGAGGCCGGAGACGAAGGCCACAAAGGTGTCCAGCGCCGCCACCCGCACCGCCTCGCCGCACAGGGCGTGTTCCTTGCCGATGTAGCTGCCGAAGATGGCCATGGCGCCGATGCCCAGGCTCAGGGTGAAGAAGGACTGGTTCATGGCCGCCACGGCCACGGTGCCGAAGCCGATGTCCCGCATCCGCCGGATGTCCGGCACCAGATAGAACCGCAGGCCCTCGCCGCCGCCCTCCAGCAGCACACTGTGGACGGCCAGCACCGCGATCAGGGCCAGCAGGGCCAGCATCATCACCTTGGTGACCTTCTCCACGCCGTTCTGTACGCCGGTGGAACAGATGAAAAAGCCGATGACCACCACCAGCACCATCCAGAAGGTCATGACGCCGGGACTGGCCAGCATCTCGCCGAAGACGGCCTCCGTCTCAGCGGTGGAGGCCCCGGCGAAGGCGCCGGCGGCGGTGAGATAGAAGTAGTGGAGCATCCAGCCGGCCACGGTGGTGTAGAACATCATCAGCAGATAGTTGCCCGCCATGGCCATCCAGCCGTGGAGATGCCACTTCTGTCCCGGCTTTTCCAGCACCTGACAGGCCATCAGAGGGCTTCTACGGCTGGCCCGGCCGATGGCGAATTCCACTGTCACCATGGGCACGCCCATGGCGATGAGGAAGAAGAGGTAGAGCACCACAAAGGCGCCGCCGCCGTACTGTCCGGTGATATAGGGGAATTTCCACACATTGCCGATCCCGATGGCACATCCCGCCGACAGCAGGATGAATCCCAGCCGGGAACCCAGCTTTTCTCTTTGCTCCATGATGTCCTCCAGTTGTTGATGTTGTGATGTTCGCGCTTCCCACGGGGCACGTCAGTGGGAGAGACGAGAAGTTTAATTATTGTATCATATTCCGCTGTGCTTGAAAAGAACTATGTTTTCCACTGAAGCAAATTTTTTCTCGAAATGTGCACAAAACGCGAAAAAACGGGGCTGTCAAAGGACAGCCCCGTTTATCACGCGGAGAGTTAGTTGTTGTTCAGCTCGGTGATGCCGTCGATGCGGAGATCAAAGTAAGGAGCGGAACGGATGACGGACTCCTCGAAGATGCCGTCCTTAATGCACTCGGCGCCGTTCATGCCGTAGGAGTCGGTGTAGCTGGTGAGATGCTCGCCGCCAACGGTGAAGTTGGCGCAGTCGAACACGTTCAGGCTGCCGTCCTTGATGCCGGCCCAAGCGGCGTCAACGGCCTCCTGGGTGCCCTCGGCGCAGCTCTCGCCCAGAGCGGAGATCATGACAGCGCCGTCCTTCGCGCCGGTGGCGTAGTCAGCGGGGATCTCCTCACCGTTGATGAACTTCTCCAGAGTGGCCTTGTACAGGACGGACCAGTTGTTCTGAGCGGAGGTCAGAGCGGCCTGGGGAGCCACGGAGAGCATGTCGATGTTGTAGCCCACGGAGTAGACCACGGCGCCGCCGTCGAAGGCCTCCTGCACGGCGCTGGGAGCGCCGGTGGAGTCGGCGTGCTGGCCGATGATGACGCAGCCCTTGGCCATCAGAGCCTTGGCGGTCTCGTTCTCAGCCACGGGGTCATACCAGGAGCCGGTGTACTGAACGTCCATGTGAGCCTCGGGGACGATGGACTGGACGCCCAGGAAGAAGGCGGTGTAGCCGGAGACCACCTCGGCGTAGGGATAAGCGCCGACGTAGCCGATGTAGGGATCGGTGACGGTACCGGCGTCCATCAGCTCCTTCAGCTTCATGCCGGCCACGATACCGGACACGTAGCGGGACTCATAGACGTTGGTGAAGATGTTCTTCAAGTTGTCCAGGCCGGAGCCGGCGGCCTGGTCGCCAGTGCAGGCGACGAAGGTGACGTCGGGATAGTCCTCAGCGGCCTGCTGCATGTAGGTCTGATGACCGTAGGAGTCGGAGAAGATGATGCCGCAACCGTCCTCGGCCAGCTCGACGGCCATGTCGTAGCAGGTCTCGTCCTCGCCGATATTGTACTTGAACACCACCTGGCTGTCAACGTCGATGCCCAGCTCCTTGCAGGCCTCGGTGAGACCCTCAATGTGAGCGGCGTCATAGCCGGACTGGATATCATGGACGCAGATGAGACCGACCTTCACGTCAGCGGCGGGATCGGCAGTGCTGGCGGCGGCGCTGGAAGCGGAGCCGGAGGCTGCGGGGGCACTGGAAGCGGCGGAAGAACCGGAGCTGGAGCTGCCGCAGGCGGCCAGGCTCATGGTCATCAGGCCGGCCAGCAACAATGCAAGAAACTTCTTCATTCTGTTTTCCTCCTTTAAAATTTTGAGACAAAGAATGGACAAGGGAAGACCTTGTCTATCCACATCATACAGGTTCCCATATGAAAATTCAACTGCAAAATTAAATTTTGCGTAACTTTACATGAAGAATTTTATAAGGGAAAATTTTGAGGTTTTTGGGGAAGTCCCACAAATCCAAGGGAAATACACGGAACATAGCTGTAAAAAAGGGGAACGCGCGGCGTTCCCCTTCGATCCGATGTTCACAGATGGACGGCGGTGCCGGTTTTGCCGTCGATGCCGTCCCGGGCCTTTTCCAGCAGGGTGATGAGGGCGGTGCGGCCGGGCTTGGACTCGGCGAACTTCACGGCGGCCTGGACCTTGGGCAGCATGGAGCCGGGGGCGAACTCGCCCTCCGCCGCGTATTTCCGGGCCTCCTCCGGCGTCAGATGATCCAGCCACTGCTGGTCCGGCTTGCCGAAGTGAATGGCCACCTTCTCCACGGCGGTGAGGATGATGAGGGTGTCCGCGTCCAACTCCTCTGCCAGCAGCTCGGAGGCAAAGTCCTTGTCGATGACGGCCCCGGCGCCCTTCAGGTGGTTGCCCTGGTCGGGATAGACGGGGATGCCTCCGCCGCCGCAGGCGATGGCAACCTGCCCGGCGTCCACCAGAGTCCGGATGGTCTCGATCTCCACGATGGCCTTGGGCTTGGGAGAGGCCACGCAGCGCCGCCAGCCCCGGCCGGCGTCCTCCATGACGCAGTCGCCCCGGCGGCGCAGCTCCTCGGCCTCCGCCTCGGTCATGAACGTGCCGATGGGCTTGGAGGGATTCTGGAACGCCGGATCTTTGGGGTCCACTTCCACCTGGGTGAGGATAGTGGCCACGGGTCTGGGGATCCCCCGGTCCAGCAGCTCCTCCCGCAGGGAATTCTGAAGATCGTAGCCGATATAGCCCTGGCTCATGGCGGTGCAGACGGACATGGGAGCCAGGGGATGCCGGTGGTCTTCCCGGGACAGGGTGGTCATGGCGGCGTTGATCATGCCCACCTGGGGGCCATTGCCGTGGGCCACCACCACCTGATGGCCCTCCTCGATCAGATCCACGATGGCCTTGGCCGTGTGACGGACGGCGGCCATCTGCTCCGGCAGATTGTTCCCCAGCGCGTTGCCGCCCAGGGCGATGACGATGCGTTTACCCATAATCGGTGTAACCCCTTTTCTGATACTAATTTCAAATGAATTGCCTTCATTTGAAATCCCGCGCGCTTTGTGCGCCCGCGTCGTGCGCAGCGCACGCCGCGCCGTCTCATAAAAACCTGAGGCGCTTTGCGCTGTCAGAAATCGTTCAGGCGTCTGATCAGGTTTTGATATGATAGGATCGCGGAGACTACCCGATAGTTTTGGCGGGAAATCCGAGGATATTCCCGCCAAAACAGAAAAACTGTATAAATGGAACGGCCCGGGTGCTCAGAACAGCTTCCGCTTTCCGCCGGCGTCCAGAGCCATCAGGGCGCTGACGGGGTCTTTCACCTTGGACATAAGGATCATGGCGGCGATGATGTAGGGCTTGAAGCTGGCCTGCTTGTAAAGCGGCACCAGATAGCGGTCGAACACGGAGCGGTCCACCTCGCCCTCCGGGCAGCTGAGACCGGAGATGTCGGCGGGCAGGCAGTGGAGGTACAGGGCCTTGCCGTCCTTGGTGCGCTTCATCATGTCCTCGGAGCAGGTCCAGTCCTTGTGCTGGGCGTTCTGGGCCAGGAGCTGCTGCTCCAGGGCATTGATGCCCGCCTGGTCGCCGGCCTGATACAGCTTCGTCCGCTGCTCCATGGCGGCGAAGGGCGCCCAGCTCTTGGGATACACGATGTCGGCTCCGTCGAAGGCCTCCTCCATGGTGGCGACCTTCTTGTAGGAGCCGCCGGTGGCCGCGGCGTTCTTCCGGGCGATCTCCTCCACCTCGGGCATCACGTCATAGCCCTCGGGGTGGGCCAACACCACGTCCATGCCGAACCGGGTCATCAGGCCGATGACGCCCTGGGGCACGGACAGGGGCTTGCCGTAGGAGGGGGAATAGGCCCAGGTCATGGCGATCTTCTTGCCCTTCAGGTTCTCCACGCCGCCGAAGTGGTGGATGATGTGGAGCATGTCCGCCATGCACTGGGTGGGATGGTCCACGTCGCACTGGAGGTTCACCAGGGTGGGCTGCTGCTCCAGAATGCCGTCCCGGTAGCCCTCCTTCACGGCGTCCATGAAGGTCTTCTGATACTTGTGGCCCTCACCGATGAACATGTCGTCCCGGATGCCGATGACCTCGGCCATGAAGGACACCATGTTGGCGGTCTCCCGGACGGTCTCTCCGTGGGCGATCTGGGACTTCTTCTCATCCAGATCCTGACAGGTCAGGCCCAGCAGATTGCAGGCGGAGGCGAAGGAGAACCGGGTCCGGGTGGAGTTGTCCCGGAAGATGGAGATGCCCAGGCCGGAGTCGAAGATCCGGGTGGACTTGTTCCGCTCCCGCAGGTCCCGGAGGGCGTCGGCCACGGTGAAGATGGCGTCCAGTTCCTCGTCGGTCTTGTCCCAGGTCCAGTAGAAGTCGGACTTGTACATATTGTTGATGTGCAGCGTCTCCAGATGCCGCGCCAGTTCAATGGTCTTGGACATGATGATTTGTTATCTCCTTTCCGAAATGGAAGCTCTCTTTACAAAAGAATGACGAAGCGCCGTCAGCGGCGGAACCGTTTACTGGACGTCGCCGGCCCGGTACTCACACACATCCTCGCCGCCCATGCCCTTGTAGAAGGAGGGGACGGCGGCGTAGACGGCAGCGCAGGTCACCAGATCTTCCTTCCAGGTAATCTCGTTGGGGGCGTGGGCCTGGGACTCGGCGCCGGGGCCGAAGCCCACGCAGGGGATACCGGCCCGGCCCTGGATGGCCACGCCGTTGGTGGAGAAGGTCCACTTGTCGATGAGGGGCGCCTTCCGGCGGCGGGCAGCCTCCGGCGCGGAGGGCGTGCCTACCCGCTGCTCGCCGTACAGGGCCTTGTGGGCGTCCACCAGCGCCTGGACGTGGGGGGCGCTCTCCTTGTTGATCCAGGTGGGGAAGTAGCACTCGGTCTCGTACTTCAGGCCGGTCCAGGCGGGACGGTCGTAGCGGTACATGGAGACCTTCACGTCGTCGCCGTACTTCTTGACGCTGGGCAGGTTCCGGATCTCCTCCAGGCAGGACTCCCAGGTCTCGCCGGCGGTCATGCGGCGGTCGATGGAGATGGAGCAGCTGTCCGCCACGGCGCAGCGGGAGGGAGAGGTGAAGAAGATCTCGGACACGGTGCAGGTGCCCCGGCCCAGGAACTGGGCGTCCTCGTAGTGATCGGGGTTGAATGCGGGATTCAGCATCTTCACAAGGCCCCGGACGGCGTAGGAGTCGCCGTCGCCGTTCTCGTTGAGGGCACGGACGTCCTGAAGAATGTCGGCCATCTTGTAGATGGCGTTGTCGCCCCGCTGGGGAGCGGAGCCGTGGCAGGACACGCCGTGGACGTCCACCCGGATCTCCATGCGGCCCCGGTGGCCCCGGTAGATGCCGCCGTCGGTGGGCTCCGTGGAGATGACGAACTCCGGCGTCACGTGGTCCTCATTGTGGATGTACTGCCAGCACAGGCCGTCGCAGTCCTCCTCCTGGACGGTGCCGGTGACCAGGATGGTGACGTCCTCGGGGATGAGGCCCAGGTCCTTCATGATCTTCGCGCCGTAGACGGAGGACACCAGACCGCCCTCCTGATCGGAGCCGCCCCGACCGCCGATCTCTGTGTCGGTCTCATAGCCCACGTAGGGGTCGAAGCTCCAGTTGTCCTTGTTGCCGATACCCACGGTGTCGATATGGCCATCGTAGGCAATGATACGGGGGCCGTGGCCCATCCAGCCCAGAACGTTGCCCTCCGGGTCGATCTCCACCTTGTCGAAACCCACCTTTTCCATCTCGGCGGCAATGCGCCGGATGACGCCCTCCTCGCCGCAGCTCTCGCTGGGGATGGCGATCAGGTCCCGCAGAAACCGGGTCATATCCGCCTCATAGCCCTTGGCGGCAGCTTTGATCGCTTCAAAATCCATATCCATTGCCTCCTAAAAACATTTTATCACAATGCTTTTGCCGTGCCGGTCCGTCAGCGGGACGCACGGATCTGCTCCTATCATAACATAAGAACGAAGGATGTCAAACAAAAAATTTGAAGCACTAAAAATTCTTTTGAAAACAGATTGATTTTTCACGAATTTATGGTATGATAGAGACGTAAATTCAGGTGATTTTCCCAGACAACGCCAGGAGAGCGGCTGTCTGCGCGGAAGATCTCCGGGAGGAGGGATACCACACGGAAGCCGGAAAACTGGAGCTGCTCAAGCAGATCGCGGCGGGCATCGCCGCGCAGTTCGGAAGCGACTGTGAAGTGGTGGTCCACGACCTGAGCCGGCACCCCGACCGGTGCATCGTGGCCATCGAGAACGGACACGTCACCGGACGGAAGGTGGGGGACGGCGCGTCCCGGGTGGTCCTGGAGCAGATGGAGCACCAGGACCAGCAGCCCTCGGACCACCTGCGCTATCTGACGAAGACGCCGGACGGCAAGATCCTGAAATCCTCCAGCATCTACGTCCGCAACTCCCGGGGGAAGGTCAGCGCCATCCTGTCCATCAATTATGACATCTCCAAGCTGCTGATGGTGGAGGGGGCGGTCCGGGAGCTGGTGGCCACGGAGGACCCCCAGACGGCGGAGCCGGAGAAGATCATCAACATCAGCGACATGCTGGAGGATCTGATCCAGCAGTCGGTGGCCCTGGTGGGAAAGCCGGTGGCCATGATGAACAAGGAGGACAAGGTGCGGGCCATCCGGTTCCTGAACCAGAACGGCGCGTTTCTGGTGACGAAATCCGGCGACAAGGTCGCCAAATACTTCGGCATCTCCAAGTATACGCTGTATTCGTACATCGACACGAAACAGGACAATAAACAACAGGAGGGTAAGCAGTCAACATGATCGATCTGACTATCAACAAAACTGGCCTGGCCCATAATATCCAGAAAGCCCGCGAGAACAAAATCGTCATCCCCACCATCGCCCAGATGCAGCATCCGGAGACGATCCCGGAGAAGATCCAGGAGCGGCTGAAGGCCGTGGGCCTGTGGGACGTGAATCCTCTGAACCTGTTCCGCATCACCTGGAAGAACGAGGCCAAGGAGAGCGGCGGATTGTTCCAGACGGTGCCCAATTACATCGAGTTCCCCTCCGAACTCACCGGCGTGCCCTGCCGCATCGTGGCCATGGTGGGCAAGTGGTTCCCCACCGGCTGCCATAAAGTCGGCGCCTCCTTCGGCTGCCTGGCCCCCCGTCTGGTGACGGGCCAGTTCGACGTGGACGTCCACAAGGCAGTGTGGCCCTCCACCGGCAACTACTGCCGGGGCGGCGCTTTCAACTCCCGTCTGCTGGGCGCCCAGGGCGTGGCCATTCTGCCCGCCGAGATGAGCCGCGAGCGGTTCGACTGGCTCCATGAGATCGGCGCGGAGGTCATCGCCACCCCCGGCTGCGAGTCCAACGTGAAGGAGATCTTCGACAAGACCAATGAGCTGAAGCAGGACCCCCAGTACATGATCTTCAACCAGTTTGAGGAGATGGGCAACCCCCTGTGGCACTATAACGTCACCGGCAACGCCCTGGCGGATGTGTTCGAGGCCGTGAAGCGCCCCGGCGACCGGTTTGCCGGCGCCTGCTTCACCTCCGGCTCCGCCGGCACCATGTCCACCGGCGACCGTCTGAAGGAGCTGTATCCCCGGCTGAAGCTGGGCGTGGGCGAGGCGCTCCAGTGCCCCACCATCCTGAACAACGGCTTTGGCGGTCACCGCATCGAGGGCATCGGCGACAAGCACATCCCCTGGATCCACAACGTGAAGAACACCGACATGGCCATCGCCATCGACGACGAGGACTCCCAGCGCCTGCTGCGGCTGTTCAACACCTCCGAGGGACAGAAGTATCTGAAGGAAGAACTGCATCTGGATGACGCCCTCATTGAGAAGCTGACCTGGCTGGGCATCAGCGGCATCGCCAATCTGCTGTGCTGCATCAAGATGGCCAAGTATTATGAGTTCACGGACCGCGACGTGGTGGGCACCGTCCTGACGGACTCCGCCGTCATGTACGGCAGCCGCATCGCCGAGCTGAACGAGATGTACGGCGCCTACAGCGTCCAGGCCGCGGAGTTGGACCACAACCTGCACATGCTGGGCCTGAAGACCGACAGTATGCTGGAGCTGACCTATCAGGACCGCAAGCGGGTCCACAACCTGAAGTACTACACCTGGGTGGAGCAGCAGGGCAAGACCAGCGAGGAGCTGAACGCCCTGTGGTACGACACCGAGGGCACCTGGGACGCGGTCCATGCCCAGGCGAAGGACTTGGATGCGCTGATCGACCAGTTCAACGAGGAGTCCGGCGTACTGAAAGCACTGTAATATCCAATACATCACGATCCACAGGGGGCGGGCGGTTCGCCCGCCCCCTGTTCCGCTTGGGAGGGAGCCAAATGAAACACGTCTTATACGGCAAGTGCGTCAAATGCGGCAGGACTTACGAGGCCACGCCGGACCTGACCACCTGCGAGTGCGGCGGCATTCTGGATATCACTTATGACTACGACTACATCAAATCTCAACTGACCAAGGAGAAGCTGGCAGCCCGGGGGGAGCGCACCATGTGGCGCTACCGGGAACTGCTGCCCATCGAGGACGCCACGGAGCCCACGCCTCTGCGGGTGGGCTGGTCCCCGCTGTACGAGGAGCCCCGTCTGGCGGCACAGCTGGGATTGAAGCGGCTCTGGGTAAAGGACGACGGCCAGAATCCCACCGCGTCCCTGAAGGACCGGGCCAGCGCCATGGCTGTTGCCAAGGCCCGGGAGGCGGGGGCAAAGGTCATCGCCTGCTCCTCCACCGGCAACGCCGCGTCGTCCCTGGCGGGCAACGCTGCTGCGGCGGGGCTGAAGACCTACATCTTCGTGCCCTCCCGGGCACCCAAGGGAAAGGTGGCCCAGCTGATGACCTTCGGCGCCACCGTCATCTCCGTCCAGGGCAGCTATGAGGACACCTTCGAACTGAGCAAGGCGGCCATCGACAAGTGGGGCTGGTACAACCGCAACGCGGCCATCAATCCCTATCTGTCCGAGGGCAAGAAGACCGTGGCATTGGAGATCATGGAGCAGCTGGACTGGCAGGTGCCGGACTACATCGCCATCAGCGTGGGCGACGGCTGTACCATCGCGGGCCTGTGGAAGGGCCTGAAGGACCTGTACGCCATCGGCTTCATCGACCGTCTGCCCCGGCTGATCTCCGCCCAGGCGGAGGGCTGCTGCCCCCTGAACCGGGCCATCGCGGAGAACAAGCCCTGGCATCCCATGGACGAGAACACCCTGGCGGACTCCATCGCCGTGGGTGTGCCCCGGAACGCGGACAAGGCGTTGATGGCCATCCGGGAGTCCAACGGCTTGGTGGTGAACGTCTCCGACGAGGAGATCATGGCGGCCCAGAAGCTGCTGGGACAGACCTGCGGCGTGTTCGGCGAGCCCGCGGGCGTCACCGGCACGGCGGGCGTGAAGAAGCTGTGCGAACAGGGAATCATCGGAAAGGATGATACCGTAGTCAGTGTGGTGACGGGCAACGGCCTGAAGGACGTGGCCAACGCCATTAAAGCCTGCGGCGAGCCGATCTCCATTCCCGGCAGCATGGACCTGCTGCTGAAGGCCTTCGATGAGCGGGGCATCACGGTGGAGTAAAGCGCCGCTTTCCGGCGAAAAAACGAACAGGACCTCCGGCTTTCAGCCGGAGGTCCTGTGTTTTCGTTGGCCGGCCCGGGATCAGGCCAGAGAGCCGGAGGGTTTCCTGACGTTCTGCTCCGGTGCGCTCATCATCTCCAGATAGTCCGCCATGGAGATGCTGTAGGCGTCCAGACCACGGCCCCGCTTTTCCAGGGAAAAGCCGCAGCCCAGCACGGTGTTGACGGAGCGTTGGTTGCCGTGGTAGATGCGCGCCACCAGCTTCCTTGCCCGCAGGGAGAGAAAAGCCGTATCCAGCGCGGCCCGGACGGCGCGGGAACCATATCCCAGTCCCCAGAGGGATTCGTCGCCGATGGCGAATACGATCTCATGGACGCCCGCGCCCTGCTCCGTCAGCTTGACGAAACCGATGGGGACGTCCCAGTCCCGGCAGACCAGGAAAAACCGGCCGTGCTGATTCATCCGGCAGGTCAGAAGGGGAGCGGGGGTGGAGAACAGGAGCTGCTCCAGCTGTTCCGGCGCGGAGACATCTTCATTCAGATAACGGGTGACGCGGCGGCTACGGAGCCAGTGTGCCATGGCGCGGAGATCATCGGGATGGATATCGGCGCGTAAAAAAATAGAAGCGGCTTTGTCCATACGCTTACCTCACAGTAATGATATTTAAAAGCCCTTCTATGCGTTTTTCCGCATCGACGGTTCTTTTATATGAAATTATGGATACAGCATAGCACAGGAAGGAGAAACTGTCAAGGAGAAAAACTTTTCAGTATCTGCGGGAAAAGAAAAACGGGAACAGATCAAAAGCGCCGTCTCTGCGTTCGGACGCGGAGACGGCGCTGCGGCGCTGGGTAAGGGATATGCCCTCACTTTCCGTCGATGTGGCTCTGGATGCGCTGCATGATCATGTCCAGGGCCACCAGATTCTGCCCGCCCTGCAAGACCACGATGTCCGCGTACTTCCGGGAGGGCTCCACGAACTGCTCATGCATGGGCTTCACGGTGGTGAGATACTGGTCCACCACGGACTGGAGGGTCCGGCCCCGCTCCTCCACGTCCCGGAGGCAGCGGCGGAGGATGCGGACGTCGGCGTCGGCCTCCACGAAGATCTTGATGTCGAACATGCTCCGCAGGGCGGGATTCTGGAAGATCAGCACGCCTTCCACGATGATGACGCTGGAGGGCTCCACCGTCACGGTCTCGCCGGTGCGGTTGTAGTCGGAAAAGGAATAGACGGGCCGCTGGATGCTCTCGCCGTTTTTCAGTGCGTTGAGATGCCGGATGAGCAGGTCCGTGTCGAAAGCACTGGGGTGGTCGTAATTCTGTTTGACCCGCTCTTCAAAGGGCATATCCGCGTAGTGCTTGTAGTAGCTGTCGTGGCTGATGACGGTGACCGCGCCGCCGAAGTGGTCCTTGAGATGCTGTGTCAGCGTGGTCTTGCCGCTGCCGGTGCCGCCGGCGATGCCGATGAAAAGCGTATTCATTGGGAGACCTCCCCAACCTGTTTTTGTGGAATAGCGCGGCTGCCGCCGCGGAAATAACCGCTTTGCGGTTTATTCAGCGGATATCACTATTATAGGAGGGACCTTCCGGAAAAGCAAGGCGGCGGTGTCGAAAATTCATGAAAATCCACGGTTCCGGTATTGACGGCGGCGTGGAAAACCGGTATTATGTCAATGTATAAACTTGAACTGGTCTCCGGACAAGGAGGAACATCATGGCAATGAAGCGCTGCCCCGTCTGCGGGGAGAAATATTCCGATACATACAAACGCTGTCCCTTCTGCGAGGAGGAGGCGGCCCTGCGGGACACGCCCAGCCGCCGCCAGAGGGGCGGCTACAGAAGCTCCCAGAAAAGCCCCAGCATGCTGAGCCCCATTCTGATCGTGGTCATCATCGCCCTGGCGGGACTCCTGCTGTGGCTGCTGTTCGGCGACGCCATCGGCGGGAGCAAGCAGCCCGACGGAAGCGCGTCGGCGTCCTCCCAGCAGAGCAGCGTCAGTGCCGAGAAGCCCACTGTATCTGGCTCCGGCAGCACGTCTTCTCCGGCGGGGGCATCTTCCGCCGCACCGTCCTCCGGCGGCCAGACCACGGCGCCTGCGGACGTGTCCAGCCTGCCCAATACCCTGACCGTGAGCAAGACGGACTTCACCATTCCCGTGGGCGATCCCCCGGTGAAGCTCACCGTCTCCGGCGGCTCCGGACAGTATACCTGGACCAGCAGCGACGAGGGCATCGCCTCCGTGGATGACACCGGTAAGGTGGTGGCCATCTCGGCGGGCACCGCCACCATCACCGTCACCGACGGCAACGGTAAGGGCGAGTGCGTCGTCCGCGTGAAGGCCGGCACCGGCGTACCCAACACCGGCAGCTCTGTGGCCTCCGCCAGCGGCTCCGGCACCCACACCCTGAACCGGGAGGACTTTACCCTGCCCAAGAGCGATCCTCCCTTCCAGCTGAAGGTATCGGGTGTTTCCAGCGGCGTCACATGGTCCAGCTCCAACACCAGCGTGGCAACGGTGGACGCCGATGGCGTCGTCCGGGCGGTGGGCGCCGGCAACGCCACCATCACCGCCACCTTCAACGGCCAGTCCCTCACCTGCATCGTCCGTGTTCCCGGATAAATACCGGTCCTGCCGCGCCCCATGGGAAGCCATGGGGCGCGGTGTTTGTTTCCGGCAAAAAGCTGCCGCGCGGTGTTGCGGGACGGAAAAACTTGTGCTATGATACCCTTGCCCACTGGGAGCAAGATCCGCTGAAGTGATCCCGCGCGTGTCTGGCGTCAGCGCCGTCTCCGGCCGCTGCGGCCCTCCCCAAGGAGGCCCTGAATCTATTTCGCGCCAAAGGGCGCATGGAGGCTGCCATGACCACACGGGAATTCCAGGAGAAGTCGTCTCTCCAGATCTTTCTGTCCTACTTCAGACCCCACCGGAAGCTGTTCTTTCTGGATCTGACCTGCGCACTGCTCATTTCCCTCATCGACCTGGCATTTCCCGCCGTGTCCCGATGGTGCATGTACGAGCTGCTGCCGGAAAGCGCCTACCGGACGTTTTTTGCCGTCATGGCGGTGGTGTTCGCCGCCTTCGCCTTCCGGGCGGCGCTGACGTATGTCATCTGCTACTACGGCCACACCTTCGGCATCCTGGTGGAGGCGGACATCCGCCGGGACCTGTTCCGCCACATGCAGGAGCTGAGCTTCAACTACTTCGACCACAACCGCACCGGCCAGCTGATGAGCCGCCTGACGGCAGACCTGTTCGACATCACGGAGCTGGCTCACCACGGCCCGGAGGACATCTTCATCTCCTGCGTCACCATCATCGGCTCGCTGGGGGTCATGTACTCCATCCAGTGGCGGCTGGCCCTGGTCATCACCCTGATTCTGCCGGTGTTCGTTCTGGTTGTTTGGAAGTGCCGCCGGTCCATGAGCCAGGCCTCCGCCCAGGTGAAGCAGAAGACCGCCGTCATCAACGCGGACATCGAGTCCGGCCTGTCCGGCATCCGCACCGCCAAGGCCTTCGCCAACGAGCGGGCGGAAATTGAGAAATTCGACTCCTCCAACGACAGCTTCAAGACCTCCAAGCGGGCGTTCCACCGGGCCATGGGCCGGTTCAACGCCTCCATGGAGTTCTTCCTGTGTTCCCTGTCCGCCGCGGTCATCGCCGTGGGCGGCTGGCTCATCATGGAGGGGGAGCTGAACACCATCGACCTCATCACCTTCAGCCTGTATATCACCGCCTTCGTGAACCCGGTGCGGAAGCTGTCCAACTTCGCGGAGCTGTTCGCCAACGGCACCGCCGGCCTCCAGCGGTTCATTGAGATGATGCGGACGGAGCCGTCCCTGCAGGACGCCCCGGACGCCAGAGAGCTGTCCCATGTGCAGGGCCGCATCGATGTGGACAGCGTCAGCTTTGCCTATCAGCAGGATCTGGCGGTGCTGCGGGACATCGACCTCCACATCCGCCCCGGCGAGACGGTGGCCCTGGTAGGCCCCTCCGGCGGCGGAAAGTCCACATTATGTCAACTGATCCCCCGATTCTACGACGTTACCTCCGGCGCGGTCCGCATCGACGGGCAGGACGTCCGGGAGGTGACCCAGGAGTCCCTGCGTCAGAACGTGGGCGTGGTGCAGCAGGAGGTGTTCCTGTTCGCGGACAGCGTGCTGGAGAACATCCGCTACGGCAGGCCCGGCGCCTCTGACGAGGAGGTGGCCCGGGCGGCAAAGCTGGCAGAGATCTACGACGACATCGTGGCCATGCCAGACGGCTTCCGGACCAACGTGGGAGAGCGGGGCACCCTTCTGTCCGGCGGACAGAAGCAGCGCATCTCCATTGCCCGCATCTTCCTGAAAAACCCGCCGGTGCTGATCCTGGACGAGGCCACCTCCGCCCTGGACAGCGTCACGGAGGCCAAGCTCCAGGAGACCTTTGAAAAGCTGTCCCAGGGCCGGACCACCATCATCATCGCCCACCGGCTGTCCACCGTGCGGAACGCCGACCGTATCGCCGTCATTCAGAACGGCCGCATCACGGAGATCGGCACCCACACGGAGCTGATGGAGAAGAACGGCGAATACGCGGCCCTGGTGCGGACCCAGGAGCTGAAAAGCTGAGAAAATGCCGCGGTGCGGCATGGAGGAGTATGGATAAGAGCAAACTGTTGGATAAGGCCGCCTCGCCGGAGGACCGGCTGACGCTGGCCCATGTGCTGGACAAGTGGGAGCAGGCCCGGAGCCGGAACATCCCGGCGGCCACGGATTTTCTGACTCCCGTCCAGCGGACGGCGGCGGAGGACATCCTGCGTCAGGCCGGAGCGTCACCGGCGGACTATCTGGCCTTCGGTGGCTACGACGGCGCGGAGCGGCAGATATTGCTGTTCCTGCCGGACTGGCTGGAACCGGAGGACGCCGGGGACCAGCTGCCCCTGCGGTATCTCCGGGCGTCCTACCGGCCGGAGTACAGCCTGACCCACCGGGACCTGCTGGGGAGCCTGATGGGCCTGGGCATCGTCCGGGAGAAGGTGGGGGACATTCTGGTGACGCCGGACAGCGCGGACCTGGTGGTGCTGGACAGCGTGGCGGAGTTCCTGATGCAGAGCTGGGACACCGCCGGACGGGCCCGGCTCACCGTGACGGAGATCGGGCCGGAGGTGCTGCACATCCCGAAGCTGCAAGTGCAGGAGATCCGGGACACCGTGGCCACCGTGCGGCTGGACGCCGTGGCGTCCACGGGCTTCCGGCTGTCCCGGGGAAAGGCCGCCGCCCTCATTGAGAGCGGAAAGGTACAGGTGAACTGGCGGGAGTGCGTGAAGCCAGACAAGCCCCTGTCCGCCGGGGACACCGTCACCGCCCGGGGACTGGGCAAGTTCCGCCTGAAAGAGGTGGGTGCTCCCACGAAGAAGGGCCGTATCCCCATTGTGGTGGAGCGGTACGTGTGAAGAGGAGAAGCGCCGTGCTGGAATACGAGTTTGAGACGGTAGACTGTGACAACGCCTCCGGATACCGTTTGTTCGGCGGCGTGGGACTGGAGACCGGCGCGCATCGGGAGACCATTCTCCGCCGGGCGGTGGAGGGCTGGCGGTACGTGGGCTGGATCCCCAGGACACAGCGGGCCGGCGGATTTATTGAGACAATAGACCTGGTGTTTGAGCGGGAGACGCCCGGCACCTGACAGGAGGAGCATATGGATCAGAAGCAGATCGACCGCATCAATGAGCTGGCCCGGAAGGCCAAATCCCCCGAGGGACTGACTCAGTGGGAGGAGGAGGAACGGGCGGCCCTCCGCCGGGAGTATATCGACTCCGTGCTGGGGAGCCTCCGGGGCCAGCTGGACAACACCTATATTATGGACGAGAAGGGCAACAAGCGGAAACTGAAGCCGAAAGGGGAATGAGCGTGGCCGGAAAGAAGAAGGACAGCGACTGGGGCTCCTGGGCGCTGATCGTATTCCTGTTTCTCATTGACCTGTGGCCCATCGGCCTGATTTTACTGTTTTTCAAGTTGTTCGGCAGAGACAAGAAGCAGACGGAGCAGGCGCCGCCCCTCCGGACGGAGAACCAGCGGACCGCTCCGACGGAGGACAGCAGGGCCAAAGCCGCGGCACGGAAAGTGGTCCAGTCTCCCACTGTGAAAAAGTCCAACGCCCGGAAGCTGAAGATTATCGGCGTCATCCTGGCGGTGCTGGGCCTGATGATGCTGGGCGATCCTCTGGACGCGCTGTTCTGGTCCTCGGACTGGCTGGGACTGTGGCTGCTGGACTTCCTCCAGGCACTGTCCATCGCCGCGGCGGGCGGCGGGATGCTCTGCGCCGGGGTCTCCATGGACAAAGCGGTGAAGCGCTACGGGAAGTATCTGTCTGTCATGGGGGACCGGGAAGCCGTCTCCATCGCGGAGCTGGCCCGGACCCTGGGCTATCCGGAGAACCGGGTGGAGAAGGACCTGCAGAAGATGGTGGACAAGGGCTACTTCGGCGGAAAGGCCTATCTCAACGTGGAGCTGGGGTATCTGTTCCGCAGCGGCCAGGCGGACGCGGACTTCCAGCGTGCCCGTGCGGAGCGGGAGCGGAAGGCCCAACAGACCGCCCAGCAGGCCGCGGCCCAGGACACGGCGGACGAGTACACCGTCATCCTGCGGAACATCCGCCGGGCCAACGATGCCATCGCGGACCCGTTGCTGTCGGCGAAGATCGACCGGCTGGAGGACATCACCGCCCGGATCTTCAAGGCCGTGCGAGAGGACCCGAAGAAGCGGGACAAGATCGGCACCTTCCTGAACTACTATCTGCCCACCACACAGAAGCTGCTGGACTCCTACGCCCAGTTTGAAGCCGCCGGCGTGGAGGGGGAGAATCTCAGACAGGCCAAGGCCCGCATTGAGCGGACCATGGACTCCATCGTGGCGGGCTTCGAGCATCAGCTGGACGAGCTGTACAAGGCCGACGCCATGGACGTGGACAGCGATATCCGGGTGATGGAGTCCATGCTCCACCGGGATACCGCCACTGTGGAGCAGGACTTCGGCCTGAGGAAGCAGAAAAAGACGTCCTCCGCCGGTGCGCAGGACGTGGATCTGGGCGGCATGGCGGCCCAGAGAGAGGAATGACGCAGCAGTCCCCGGAGCGTATGCTCCGGGGACGTTTCCTCTCCGTTCCGCACCGAACCCCGCCGCATAGAATGGCAGGGAGGGGATGCCATGGACTGCCGATGTGATCCGCTGGCCTTCACCACGGCTCTGAACACGCTGGCGGCGGCCATCGCCGCCCAGCTGAATGACGACGATCTGAACCTGGCCGCGGCGGCACTGACCCAGCTGGGGGATACCCTGGCCACCATCGCCGCCCAGCGCCAGCTGTGCGGGCGGGAGTGCCTTCCCGGGAAGGCGGAATCAACGGAGCGAATCAGATGAGGACCGTTCCGGCAGAACGGCGTCAGGGCCCGGTCCCTCTTTTGGGAGGACCGGGCCCTGACGGCTTCAAAGAGGATGCGCCTCAGCTCTTGGGCAGCGGCTCCATGGGAAACACCGTCAGCTTCTCGCCGCCGTCCCACAGGGCCAGGAAGACATCGCCCTCGTCCCGGTAGCCCTGACGGAGCAGGGCGCGGCGGACCCAGGTGTCCTCCTTTCCGGCCTGCCGGATGTTGTCCGTCAGCAGCTTGCCGTCCATGATGAACGGCACCTGCACCTGGGACTGTTGGGGCTTCAGATCCAGGTCCGACGGCGTGGCGGGGCGGTCCTTCTCCCTGGGCAGGAAGCTGACCACGCCGTTGTGTTCCAGTACTGCCGTCTGGATCTGGCTGAGATCGAACCAGCCGCTCATGCGGCAGTAGGTCAGAAACTCGCTGAGATCCAGCCGTGCCTTTTTCAGATTCTTTTTGGAGATGACGCCGTTGTCCAGCAGCACCAGGGGCTTACCGGTGATCATTCCCCGGGCCCTGACGGATTTGCTGGTCAGCAGGGAGATGAGCCACGCGACGACGCCATAGAGGATCAGGGCGGTCAGGGGCTGGACGGGGCTCTCCAGCTCCGTGGCCAGCTCCGCCGCCACGGAGCCGATGGTGATGCCCACCACGTAGTCGAACATGGTCATCTGGGACACCTGCTTGGCGCCCATGAGCTTGGTCAGCAGGAACAGCGCGGCGATGCTCAGCAGGGTAGTGAGGCAGACCAGACCCGCCTCGGACAGAGTTTTCATCATGACGAAAAGCCTCCCGCAGTATACTGCCCATCAGTATGCCGCGGGAGACGCCGTTTTATTTCAGACCAGCCAGTTTTTTACGACGGGGATCCGGGAGAGGACGCACCACGTCCCGACGCCGCACAGCAGGAGCAGCAGGGACACCAGAGGCACGGAGACGATGGCGGGTCCCGCCAGCGCCGTCAGACCCAAACGGGCAAAGAACTTCAGGAAGAAGATGTGGACCAGAAACACGCAGAAGGAGGCTCTGGAGACCAGCGCCGCGCCCCGGCCCGCCCGCTCCGGGACGGGAGCGGAGAGACACAGCCCGTAAATGCCCGCGGCGGCAAGGCAGATGCCCACGCTCATGCCCTCCAGGAAGTGGGTGTTCAGGGTGCCCTCCGCGGCGGACATGGCCCAGCTGCCGCCGAAGGCCAGCAGGAAGCCCGCCGCCATCATTGCCGCCCAGACCCATCGCCGGACGGTCTTTCCGTAGGCGGACAGGTCATACCCCAGCAGCGTGTAGCCGATGGAGGCGTAGGTCATGTTCATCAGCCATTGGGTGGGGATGCCCGCCAGTTCTGTGAAGGGCGGGAAGGGCCTCACCGTGGGATAGACGATGCCCAGCAGGAACCACAGCCCCAGCAGGTACCGGAGCTGCCGCCTGTCCGTGTGCTGCGCGATGAGGCGGGTGACCGGCAGGAAGGCGTACACCAGCAGCATGATGTGGAGGTAGTACAGATGCTCCTCATGGCGGAACAGCAGGGTATCCCGCACCGCTTGGGCCAGTCTGGCGGCGGACAGCTGTCCGGCGGCCAGCAGGCCCGCCAGATGATAGCAAAAGGCCCAGAACAGCAGGGCCGCCAGCAGACGGGGGAAGTTTTTCGTGTACAGCTTTTTCAGCGTCATGGGCCGTCCGGGGTCCAGCAGAAGGGTGCCGCTGGCCATCAGGAACAGAGAGACGCTGACATGGGAGATGCTGGCCCAGAACAGGGCGCACAGCCACGCCGGGGAGCCTACGGTGCCGGCGGAAAAGGCGGGGACATCCACGTGGCTGACGACGACGTCGCAGATGGCGATGGTTTTGACCAGATCCACGGCCCGGTTCCGCCCGGACCCGCGAGAGGACAGAGGTTCTTTTCCCATGAGTGCTTCCTTTCACAGAGGTGCCCGGCCGTGCTGCCGAACGGGGGGCCGTCAGTTCTTCAGACTGCCCATGACCCGGGGACGGTCCTCGCCGTTCTCTCCGGCGTGGTGGGCGTTGGTGTGGACGTTGATGTACTGGGCCTTCAGCTTGGAGTACAGGATGGTCTGGCTGGAGTACAGGCCGTTGTAGCCGGAGAGCATGTAGCTGACGCCGCAGGCCAGGGCGAAGTACAGCACGCCGTCCCCGCCGAACAGCTCGATGGCCAGAAAGATGGAGGCCACGGGGCAGTTGGTGGCGCCGCAGAACACGCTGACCAGTCCCAGCGCCGCGCCGAATCCGGCGGGCAGTCCCAGCAGGGGAGCGGCGGCGCAGCCGAAGGTGGCGCCGATGAAGAAGGAGGGCACCACCTCGCCGCCCTTGAATCCGGCGGCAAGGGTGACAGCGGTGAACAGGATCTTCAGCAGAAACGCCTCGGGCCGGGCCGTTCCCTGTTCCACGGCGGCGGTGATGACGCTCATGCCCGCGCCGTTGTAGTCCGTGGTGCCGCACAGCAGCGTCAGAACGATGACGGCGCAGCCGCCGGTGACGGCCCGGACCCAGGGGTTGGGGATGCGCTTCGCCATCTGATGCTCCGTGAAGTGGAGGACATTGCAGAACAGGACGGACACCCAGGCGCACAGAGCCGCCAGCACTGCCACCTTCAGCATCACCGGCACCACCACTTCCGGTACGGCAACAGTGAACCGGGTGGGGGTGACGCCCATCCACAGGGATATGCCGTAGGCCACCAGGGAGGCGGCGAAGCAGGGAATGAAGGCGGAGTGGTAGAAGCTGCCCACGCTGATGACCATGATGGCGAACATGGTGGCAGCCAGCGGCGTGCCGAACAGGGCGGAGAAGAAGGCGGCCATGCCGCAGAGGGTGGCGGTCCGGGTGTCCCGGTCGTCCAGATGGAACAGCTTGCTGGACCAGTAGCCGATGGTTCCGCCCATCTGGAGGGCGGCGCCCTCTCGTCCGGCGGAGCCGCCGCACAGGTGAGTCAGTACCGTCCCGATGAAGATGGAGGGCAGCAGCAGAATGGACAGGGGTTTGCCCAGATGCACCGCGTCGATGATGTCGTTGGTGCCCTGCCCCTCCGTCCGAAGGAGCTTGTAGACAGCCGTCACCGCCAGACCCGCCAGCGGCAGGCAGTACAGCAGCCAGGGATGGGCTTCCCGCAGCTCCGTAGCATAGCCCACGCCGATGTGGAACGCCGAGCCGATAAAGCCGCAGATCTCACCGGTGATGGCCGCCAGGATCAGCCATTTGCCCAGGGCCGCCGTGTACAGCCAGATCTTGTGAAAGAATTTCCGCACCGATTCCATACCAGTTCCTCCCAGTGACCGCGTTTTCTCTGATTATACGAATATTCGACAGAAAATGCAACGGCCAGTCTGACACCTTTTTTAAGGAGAAAAGCACATATCGCACAAGATTTCTCTAGGATTTGGAAATTTTATAGCTGAATTGCACAAAGTCCTGACAAATTTTTAGTTCGTCTCAATGATTTTTTAAATCCAGGTTGATTCTGACAGCGCAATGGCGTATACTAAACGAAGAAGAAAACTGATCGGACCAAAATTCTGCACGTACAGGAGGAATTGGAAATGAAATACGGTCGTACTTATAACTTCTCCGCCGGCCCCGCCATGATGCCCGAGGAGGTCCTGGAGGAGATCGCCGCCGAGATGATGAACTATCAGGGCAGCGGCATGTGCGTCATGGAGATGAGCCACCGGTCCAAGGTGTTCCAGCAGATCCGGGACGAGGCTGAGGCGGATCTCCGGAAGCTGATGGGCATTCCCGACAACTACAAGGTGCTGTTCATCCAGGGCGGCGGCACGGTCCAGTTCGCCATGGTGCCCATGAACCTGATGAAGAACGGCGTTGCCTGCTACATCGACACCGGCAGCTGGTCCAAGAAGGCCCTGAAGGAGGCCCAGAAGTTCGGCGAGGTCAAGGTAGTGGCGTCCTCTGGGGACAAGAATTACTCCTACATCCCCGACTGCTCCGATCTGGACATCCCCGACAACGCGGATTACGTCTACATCTGCGAGAACGAGACCATCAACGGCACCACCTATTACAACCTGCCCAATACCAAGGGGAAGATCCTGGTCAGCGACCAGTCCTCCATGTTCCTGTCCCGTCCCTGCGACGTCAGCAAGTACGGCGTCATCTGGGGCGGCGTCCAGAAGAACGTAGGCCCCGCCGGCATGGCCATCGTCATCATCCGGGAGGACCTGATCCGGGACGATCTGCCCGCCTCCGTCCCCACCTATCTGAACTACAAGACCCACGCCGACGCCGACTCCCTGTACAACACTCCCAACTGCTGGGCTATCTACTGCTGCGGCAAGGTGTTCAAGTATCTGCTGAAGAACGGCGGCCTGGAGGCTATGGATCAGCGGAACCGGGAGAAGGCCGCCATCCTGTATGACTTCCTGGACCAGAGCAAGTTCTTTACCGCCGCCGTCCGCAAAGAGGACCGGTCCCTGATGAACGTGCCCTTCGTGACGCCCAGCAAGGAGCAGGACGCCGACGTGGTGGCTGCCAGCAAGGCCGCGGGCTTCGACAACCTGAAGGGCCACAAGAGCGTGGGCGGCCTGCGGGCTTCCATCTACAACGCCATGCCCAAGGAGGGCGTGGAGGCGCTGGTGGAGTTTTTGAAGAAGTACGAGGAGGAGCACGCCTGACGGCTTCAAGGGGGAGCAGGCTCCCCCTTGAGAATCCCCCACCACCAGTGACATCGGTCACTGGTGACGCCGCCCACGGCGGCTGAGTCAAAGTATTTTTCCGCCGCGCATGTCGCCGGAAAAATGATTCCGGCAAATTACGGCCCGTGGGGCCGTAATGGGTCGCGGGGGTGGATATCATCCGCCCGTCGGCCCTGGCTGCGGCCCGCCGGCCCTGACGGAGGCCGGCATTTATCCACGGCAGGGCGGGGCGCATGCCCCGCCGTCCCCGCCGTCCTGCACAGGGCGGCGAAGCGTCTGTCCCCCAACGGACGCCGCGTTTTCCGACAATTGGCACCCCTGGGGTGTGCCGGGAAATTTGGAAAGGGGTAACTGAATATGGCAATCCGCATTCTGGTCACCGACGGCTGCGACGCTGCCGCCATGGAACAGCTCCGGCTCGATGGATATGAGGTGGTGGAGCAGTTCTACGAGCCCGACACGCTGGGCGAAGCCCTCCGGGAGTTTGACGCCGTCATCATCCGCAGCGCCACCAAGATCAAGGCGCCCCAGATCGACGCCGCCCGGGGCGGACGGCTGAAGCTCATCATCCGGGCGGGCGTGGGCATGGACAACATTGACATTCCCTATGCCGAGGCCGCCGGGATCACCTGCCGCAACACGCCCAGAGCGTCCTCCAACGCCGTGTCGGAGCTGGCGTTGGCGCTGCTGTTCTCCTGCGCCCGGAACATCTCTATCGCCGGACACACCATGCGGCAGGAGAAGTGGGAGAAGAAAGCCTATTCCAAGGGGTTCGAGCTGCGGGGCAGCACCGCCGGCATCATCGGCTACGGCCGCATCGGCCGTCTTACCGGGGAGAAGTGCCAGGCCCTGGGGATGAACGTCCTGTCCACCGTCCACCGGAACAAGCCGGAGGGATGTGAGTGCGAGACCATGCACTTCGTTTCCATGGAGGAACTGCTCTCCCAATCCGATGTGGTGATCCTCTGCGCTCCCAGCGGCGAAAAGCCCATCATCGACCAGAACGCCATCACCAAAATGAAGGACGGCGCGGTGGTCATCAACGTGTCCCGGGGCTCCAATGTGGACGAGGCCGCCCTGCTGGAGGCTCTGGAGAGCGGAAAGCTCCGGGCCGCCGGTCTGGACGTCTGGATGGACGAGAAGCATCCCAACTGGGCACTGGCCTCCCATCCGGCGGTGAGCTGCACGCCCCACATCGGCGCGGGCACCAAAGAGGCCCAGAAGCGTATCGGCGCGGAGCTGGTGGACATCGTGGAGCATTTCAGTTTCTGATACATCTGATACAACAGAGAAGCCCCCGGCACGGTCCAAAGGAGGACCGCGCCGGGGGCTTTATACCTTATAATAAATGATGTGGTATTTTCCGGACCGGGGAGCGGATCAGGCCTCCTCCGGACCGGCCTCCTCCGGCGCCGGCTGCGCAGGCTCCTCCCAATCCGTCATGGTGGCCACCAGACGATAGATGGGCTGGCCAAGCTCATGGAACTTGGCCTCATAGTCCGTCATCACGCCCACGGGACCGTTCTCGTGGAGGTTCCGGGTGACCTCGGACAGGGTGAAGCCGAACTGGGGGAACTCCTCCAGGGAGAAATCGAACAACCCCATGTTGTCCGTCTTGAAGTGGATCTCTCCGCCGGGCTGCAGCACCTTCCGGTAGAGCTTCAGGAAGTTGCCGTGGGTCAGGCGGCGCTTGGCGTGGCGCTTGGTGGGCCAGGGATCGCAGAAGTTGATATAGATGCGGTCCACCTCACCGGGCCGGAAGAACAGGGGCAGCTGATCGGCGTTGGCGCTGACGAAGAAGACATTGTGCAGCTCCGCCGCTGTGCAGCGCTCCATGGCCACCACCATGGCGTCGGGGATCATCTCTACGGCGATGAACAGCACGTCCGGCTCCGCCTGGGCGGTGCCGGCGGTGAACCGGCCCTTGCCGCAGCCCAGCTCCACCCGCAGCTCCCGGGCCTCCGGCATCAGCTCCCGCCATTTGCCCGGCATCTCATAGGGTTCCTGGATGAGACAGGCCGCGCAGCGCTCCATCCGGGGCACCAGATTTTTCTTTTTCCGCATTCGCATTCGGATATCCTCCCATAATTGCTGAAAATTCACGACTGCTCTATTTTATCATAGCTTCGGAATCGTGTAAATGCCGATTTTTTCCGGAGGGCCGTCGGATGCCGGGAGAGCACAGAATGTTAAGCCCTTAACATAATAGCAAAAATTTTAACGATATTTTGTATGAAGTGTAAAAAAACAGAAAATCCTCGAAAAGGGAGAGAAATGGGACTTGATAATTGGGCGTCGAAAAACTATAATAACTCTGTGAGTATATAGGGCCATTCCATGCCGTTTTGGCATAAGGGAAACGCGCCGGGACCGGCGCGGGAGGGATGGCTCCGGAGCCTGAAGCGGGCGCCGGATCTCTGTGAATCTTTCCGATGAGGAGGAACTTCCCATGGCGTTTGTGGAATTCGAAGTCAAGGGCCAGATCGGCCTGCTGACCATCAACCGTCCGGAGGCGCTGAACGCGCTGAACGACCAGGTGATCTCCCAACTGGACAAGGTGCTGGACGGCATCGACCTCAACGAGGTGCGCTGCGTCATCGTCACCGGCGCGGGACAGAAGGCCTTCGTGGCCGGCGCGGACATCGCGCAGATGAAGGATCTGGACAAGATGGCCGGTCAGGCCTTCGGCAAGCTGGGCAACGACGTGTTCCGCAAGCTGGAGACGCTGCCCATCCCCACTATCGCCGCGGTGAACGGCTTTGCGCTGGGCGGCGGCTGTGAGCTGGCCATGAGTTGCGATATCCGTCTTGCCTCTGAGAACGCCGTCTTCGGCCAGCCGGAAGTGGGCCTGGGTATCACCCCGGGCTTCGGCGGCACCCAGCGGATGGCCCGCCTGGTCGGCATGGGCAAGGCCAAGGAACTGATCTATACCGCCCGGAACATCAAGGCGCCTGAGGCGCTGGCCTGCGGCCTGGTCCAGGCTGTGTATCCCGCCGAGGAGCTGATGGCCCAGGCGGAGAAGATGGCCCTGCGCATCGCCGGCAACGCCCCCATCGCCGTCCGCGCCTGCAAGCAGGCCATCAACGACGGCCTCCAGGTGGACATCGACGAGGGCATCGCCATGGAGGAGGGGCTGTTCGGCTCCTGCTTCGAGACTCAGGACCAGCGCAATGCCATGACCGCTTTCGTGGAGAAGCGGAAGCACGACCCGTTTGTAAATTGCTGAATTCTCGGCATTTATAAAATAAACATCCCTTAAATTCTAATCACAGGAGGAATCGCAATGAAGGTAGCAGTCTTTGGTGCGGGAACGATGGGTTCCGGCATCGCTCAGGTCTTCGCAGCGAAGGGCCACACCGCCCTCATGTATGCCAGCAGCCCCGCGTCCGCCCAGCGGCACAAGGATAAGCTGGCCGCCTCTCTGGACAAGCGCGTTCAGAAGGGCAAGATGACCGAGGAGGCCAAGCAGGCCATCCTGAACAACATCCTGGTGGAGGAGAAGTCCGCCGCCGCCGATGCCGATCTGGTCATCGAGTGCGTCAAGGAGGACATGGCCACGAAGAAGGAGCTTTTGGGTGAGCTGGATGCCATCTGCAAGCCGGAGACCGTGTTTGCCTCCAATACATCTTCTCTGTCCGTGACGGAGATGGGCAATGGCCTGAAGCATCCTGTCATCGGCATGCACTTCTTCAACCCCGTTCCCAGCATGAAGCTGGTGGAGGTCATCCGCGGCGCCAACACCACCCAGGAGACCTTCGACTTCGTCTACAACCTGTCCAAGGAGATCGGCAAGGATCCCGTGGAAGTGGCCGAGGCTCCCGGCTTTGTGGTCAACAAGATCCTGATCCCCATGATCAACGAGGCCATCGGCCTGGTGGAGACGGGTGTCGCCTCTGTCGAGGACATCGACAAGGCAATGATGTTGGGTGCTAATCACCCCATGGGCCCCCTTGCCCTGGGTGATTTCATCGGCCTGGACGTGTGCCTGGCCATCATGGAGACCCTGTACAGCGAGACGGGCGATCCCAAGTACCGTCCCGCCCTGCTCCTGCGCAAGATGGTCCGCGGCGGCCTCCTGGGCAAAAAGAGCGGCAAGGGCTTCTATGATTATTCCAAGAAGTAATTTTATAGTGAAGGAGTAAAAGGTATGGATTTTCATCTGACTAGAGAGCAGCAGATGCTCCGTAAGATGTACCGCGAGTTCGCCGAGAATGAAGTCAAGCCCCTGGCCCAGGAAATCGACGAAGAAGAGCGGTTCCCCATGGAGACCGTCGAGAAGATGGCCAAGCTGGGGATGATGGGCATTTACTTCCCCAAGGAGTACGGCGGCGCCGGCGGCGACGTCCTCTCCTATGCCATGTGCGTGGAGGAACTGGCCAAGGTCTGCGGCACCACCGCCGTCATCGTCTCCGCTCACACTTCCCTGTGCTGCGCCCCCATCTTTGAGCACGGCACCGAGGAGCAGAAGAAGAAGTATCTGCCCGATCTGTGCTCCGGTCGTAAGATCGGCGCCTTCGGTCTGACCGAGCCCGGCGCCGGTACCGACGCCTCCGGCCAGCAGACCACCGCCGTCCTGGAGGGTGACCACTATGTGCTGAACGGCTCCAAGTGCTTCATCACCAACGGCAACGTGGCCGACACCTTCGTGGTCTTCGCTATGACCGACAAGAAGGCCGGCAACCACGGCATCTCCGCCTTCATCGTGGAGAAGGACTTCCCCGGCTTCTCTCAGGGCAAGCATGAGAAGAAGATGGGTATCCGCGGCTCCTCCACCTGCGACCTGATCTTTGAGGACTGCATCGTTCCCAAGGAGAACCTGCTGGGCAAGGAAGGCAAGGGCTTCAAGATCGCCATGCAGACCCTGGACGGCGGCCGTATCGGCATCGCCTCCCAGGCTCTGGGTCTGGCTGAGGGCGCCATTGACGAGGCTGTCAAGTACACCAAGGAGCGTGTCCAGTTCGGCCGTCCCCTGAGCAAGTTCCAGAACACCCAGTTCCAGCTGGCCGACATGGCCTGCCGCGCTCAGGCTGCCCAGTACGTTGTGTACGCTGCGGCTATGAAGAAGCAGAACCACGAGCCTTACAGCGACGCCGCCGCCATGGCCAAGCTGTTCGCTGCTGAGACCGCTTCTGACGTCACCCGCCGCGCCGTTCAGCTGTTCGGCGGCTATGGCTACACCCGTGAGTATCCCGTGGAGCGCATGATGCGCGACGCCAAGATCACCGAGATCTACGAAGGTACTTCTGAGGTCCAGCGCATGGTCATCGCCAAGCACCTGGGTCTGTAATTAAGAGGAGGTTTAGGTCGAAATGAAAATTATCGTTTGTGTCAAGCAGGTTCCCGATACCTCCGGTAAGGTGGCCGTGAACCCCGATGGTACGCTGGACCGCGCTTCCATGCAGACCATCACCAACCCCGACGACCTGAACGCCGTCGAGGCCGCTCTGAAGCTGAAGGACGAGACCGGTTGCAAGGTCATCGTTGTCACCATGGGTCCTCCTCCCGCGGAGGGCATGCTGCGTGAGATCCTGGCCCGCGGCGCTGACGAGGCCGTTCTGGTCTCCGGCCGTGAGTTCGGCGGTTCCGATACTTACGCTACCTCTCAGATCCTGGCCGCTGCCATCAACCGCATCGGCGTGGAGCAGGACGACATCGTCATGTGCGGCCGTCAGGCCATCGACGGCGATACCGCCCAGGTCGGTCCCCAGATCGCTGAGAAGCTGCACCTGCCCCAGGTGACCTATGCCGCCGACATCCATAAGGAAGGCGACACCATCACCGTCAAGCGTATGCTGGAAGACGGCTACATGACCATCAAGGTCCAGACTCCCTGCCTGCTGACCTGCATCAAGGAGCTGAACGAGCCCCGTTACATGAGCGTCGGCGGCGTCTTCGAGGCTTACAGCAAGCCCATGGAAGTGTTCGACTACAACGCTCTGAAGGACGATCCCCTGATCGATCCCACCACCATCGGTCTGAAGGGCTCTCCCACCAACATCCTGACCTCCTTTACTCCTCCCCAGAAGGGTGCCGGCATGATGCTGGACGAGGGCGACGACAAGGCGAACTGCGATAAGCTGGCCAGCCTGCTGGCTAAGAAGCACATCATCTGATCGAAAGGAGAAAGATAAGACTATGGCTACTTTTAATAACACTGATCTTGCTGCTTTCAAGGATGTGTGGGTCTTCTGCGAGCAGCGTCAGGGCAAGCTGATGCCCACCGACTTTGAGCTGATCTCCGAGGGCCGTCGTCTGGCCAACGAGCTGGGCGTCAACCTGTGCGGCCTGCTGCTGGGCGACAACGTTGAGGGTCTGGCCAAGGAGCTGGGCGGCTATGGCGCCGACAAGGTCTATGTCTGCGAGCATCCCCTGCTGAAGGACTACACCACCGACGCTTATGCCCACGTCATCTGCCAGGTCATCGAGGAGCTGAAGCCCGAGGCCTTCCTGATCGGCGCCACCAACATCGGCCGTGACCTGGGCCCCCGCTGCGCTGCCCGTCTGCACACCGGCCTGTGCGCTGACTGCACCCATCTGGACGTGGACATGGGCATCTACAAGGGCTTCCTGAAGGAGGCTTCCACTCTGCCCGAGGCCAAGATCGACGGCCTGAACTCCGCCATGGTTCTGGGCGAGAAGCACGATGTTTCCCGTGACCTGAAGATGACCCGTCCCGCTTTCGGCGGTCACCTGATGGCCACCATCATCTGCCCCCGTTTCCGTCCCACCATGGCTACCGTCCGTCCCGGCGTTATGAAGAAGGCTCCCTTCGATCAGGCCAAGGCTGACGCCTGCGTCATTGAGAAACCCGCTTTCACCTTGACCGAGGACGACATCCAGACCGAGGTCGTTGAGACCGTCAAGGCCGCCAAGAAGCTGGTCGACCTGATCGGCGCCGACTTCATCGTGTCCTGCGGCCGTGGCATCAGCAAGGATGTCGAGCGCGGCATTCAGCTGGCTGAGGAACTGGCTGCCGAGCTGGGCGGCGTCGTGGGCGGCTCCCGTGCCGTCATCGACTCCGGCTGGATGACCGCCGACCATCAGGTCGGCCAGACCGGCAAGACCGTGCATCCCAAGGTGTACGTGGCTCTGGGCATCTCCGGCGCCATTCAGCACAAGGCTGGCATGCAGGATTCCGAGTGCATCATCGCTGTCAACAAGAACGAGACCGCTCCCATCTTCGAGATCGCCGATTACGGCATCGTGGGCGACCTGTTCAAGGTGACTCCGCTGCTGACCGAGGCCATCCGCGCCGCCAAGGCTGCGAAGTAAGCATATTCTCTGAGTGCTTCAGAGGGCTGTCCGAAAGGACAGCCCTCTGCTTTTTCCGCCCAAGGAGAAAAAGAATCCCATGAAACAGTTGTAAAATCGGAAAAAACAGTGTATGATAGGTTCCATAATCAAAAGCTCACGGGACCGCGAACGGTCCGCGGAAGTGGCAGCACATTGAGAATATGGAACAAGGAGGTCCGCAGCATGAGCAAAACAGCACGTATGGTGATGAAAATCATCGGCGCGAGCCTGGCGTTCGCCGCGGTTGTCTGCCTGCTGATCGGCGGCTGGCATGATCTGTCCGTGGCGGGCAGCGGCATCAAGAAGAGCCTCAGCCGCAAGTTCAGCTCTGAGTATGACGACTACGACGACGAGGAGCTGTACGAATAAAACAGGATAACAAAAGGGCCGTCCCGACGGGACGGCCCTTTTTATGTGCGCTTATTCAGAAAGCACACCAATATCTATTGACAGAACAATTGAAACATGGTATAATTAATCGCTTTTAATGACGGGATGATAGTTATCCATCCTTTTTACTACATTCAAGATAGCACATCTGACGAGAAAAAGCAATACCAGAGCGAATGGAATGTAACAACAAAGCCGCGTGTGTCAAAAAATGCAGGCGGCGCCGGAGCGCGTTGGATGAAAATACTCTGCCTGCCGGAGGGAGGTCGGTCTCTCCGGAAGGGCAAAAGAAAGGCTGCGTGAAAAAACAGATGGCAAAAGACAAGTATTACGGAAACACTCTCCGCAAGTGCTTTGCCCGGCATGAGGAAGTCGTCCCCATGCCCAACCTTCTGGAGATCCAGAAGAAGTCCTATCAGTGGTTCTGGGATACGGGCCTGCGTGAGGTCTTCGCGGACGTGGGGACCATCAACGACTACCAGGGCAACCTGGAGCTGAGCTTCATCGACTACAAGATGGATGAGCCTCCCAAGTACGACGTGGAGGAGTGCAAGGCCCGGGACGCCACGTATGCCGCCCCCCTGAAGGTGAAGGTGCGGCTGTACACCAAGCAGGACGGCGCCATCAAGGAGATCAAGGAGCAGGAGATCTTCATGGGCGATTTCCCGCTGATGACCCACTCCGGCACGTTTGTCATCAACGGCGCCGAGCGCGTGGTGGTCTCCCAGATCGTCCGCAGCCCCGGCGTCTACTTCGGCAAGGAACTGGACCTGAAGACCGATCTGCCCATCCTCTCCTCCACGGTCATTCCCTACCGGGGCGCCTGGCTGGAGTATGAGACGGATGCCAATGAGATGTTCTGGGTCCGTATCGACAAGAACCGGAAGCTGCCCATCACCTGCCTGATCCGGGCCCTTGGCATCAAGACCGACGCGGAGATCAAGGAGCTGTTCGGCGACGATCCCCGCATCATGACCACCCTGGAGAAGGATCCCTGCAAGTCCTACGAGGACGCCATGCTGGAGATCTACCGGAAGCTGCGTCCCGGCGAGCCCCCCACAGTGGAGGCCTGCGAGACCCTGATGAACAACCTGTTCTTCGATCCCCGCCGGTATGACCTGTCCACCGTGGGCCGGTACAAGTTCAACAAGAAGCTGTCCCTGTGGGCCCGGATCGCCGGCTACAAGCTGCTGCAGCCCGTGGCGGATCCTGCCACCGGCGAGATCCTGTTCGACGAGGGCCATCTGCTCTCTAACGAGGATGCCAAGCTGCTGGACGCCGTGGGCGTGGGCGAGGTCCTCGTTGACGTGGAGGGCGAGTCCCTGAAGGTCATGTCCAACAAAATGTGCGACCTGAAGCACTATGTGGACTTCGACCCCCTGAAGGAGTGCGGCATCAAGGAGCGGGTCCGCTTCGAGGTGCTGCAGGAGCTGCTGAACCAGTACAGTGGGGAGGACCTGAAGGATCAGATCCGCCTGCACAAGGATGAGCTGGTGCCTAAGCACATCGTCGTGGACGATATCCTCTGCTCCATCAACTATATGAACGGTCTGGCCCGGGGCATCTCCAACAAGGACGACATCGATCACCTGGGCAACCGCCGCCTGCGCTGCGTGGGCGAGCTGCTGCAAAACCAGTTCCGCATCGGCTTCTCCCGCATGGAGCGCGTCATCCGGGAGCGCATGACCATCCAGGACCTGGATGTGGTCACGCCCCAGAGCCTTATCAACATCCGGCCCGTCACCGCCGCCATCAAGGAGTTCTTCGGCTCCAGCCCCCTGAGCCAGTTCATGGACCAGACCAACCCCCTGGCGGAGCTGACCCACAAGCGGCGTCTGTCCGCACTGGGCCCCGGCGGTCTGAGCCGTGAGCGCGCCAACATGGAGGTCCGTGACGTCCACTACAGCCACTACGGCCGCATGTGCCCCATCGAGACCCCCGAAGGTCCCAACATCGGCCTGATCTCCTATCTGGCCACCTATGCCCGTGTCAACGAGTACGGCTTCATCGAGGCTCCCTACCGCAAGGTGGATAAGGAGACCTTCCGTGTGGCCAACGACATCACCTATATGACCGCCGACGAGGAGGACAACTATATCGTCGGCCAGGCCGCCGAGCCTGTGGACGAGAACGGGTGCCTGATCAACCAGCGTATCATTGCCCGCCACCGCGACGAGATCGTGGAGGTGGATAAGGAGCTGGTGGACTATATCGACGTCAGCCCCCGCATGATGGTGTCCATCGCCACCGCCATGATCCCTTTCCTGCCCAACGACGACGCCAACCGCGCCCTGATGGGCGCCAACATGCAGCGTCAGGCCGTGCCTCTGCTGCGGCCCGAGGCCCCCATCGTGGGCACCGGCATGGAGCACAAGATCTGCATCGACTCCGAAGTGGTGGTGCTGGCGGAGGGCGACGGTGAAGTCACCTCTGTGGACGCCCGTCACGTCACCGTCAAGTACGACGACGGCCATACCAAGGACTACAAGCTGACCAAGTTCCTGCGCTCCAATCACGGCACCTGCATCAACCAGCGGCCCATCGTGTCCGTGGGCGAGCGGGTCCACGGCAAGCGCGTCAACGCCGCCGGCGAGGTGGAGGATCCCACGGTCCTGGCCGACGGCCCCGCCACCGATCAGGGCGAGATCGCCCTGGGCCGGAACATCCTGGTTGGCTTCATGACCTGGGAGGGCTACAACTACGAGGACGCCGTTCTGCTGAACGAGCGCCTGGTCCGGGAGGACTACTACACCTCCGTCCACATCGAGGAGTTCGAGATCGACTCCCGTGACACCAAGCTGGGCCCCGAGGAGATCACCCGTGACATCCCCAACGTGGGCGAGGACGCCCTGAAGGATCTGGACGAGAACGGCATCATCCGCATCGGCGCGGAGGTCCGCTCCGGTGATATCCTGGTGGGTAAGGTCACGCCCAAGGGCGAGACCGATCTCACCGCCGAGGAGCGCCTGTTGCGCGCCATCTTCGGTGAGAAGGCCCGCGAGGTCCGCGACACCTCTCTGAAGGTGCCCCACGGCGAGGCCGGTATCGTGGTGGACGCCAAGGTCTTCACCCGCGAGGGCGGCGACGAGCTGGGCCCGGGCGTCAACCAGGTTGTCCGGGTGTATATCGCCCAGCGCCGGAAGATCCAGCCCGGCGACAAGATGGCAGGCCGTCACGGCAACAAGGGCGTCGTGTCCCGCATCCTGCCCCAGGAGGATATGCCCTTCCTGCCCGACGGTACGCCGCTGGACATCGTGCTGAACCCCCTGGGCGTGCCCTCCCGTATGAACATCGGTCAGGTGCTGGAGGTCCACCTGGGCTATGCCGCCCAGAAGCTGGGCTGGAAGGTGGCCACCCCCATCTTCGACGGCGCCACCTACGAGGACATTCAGGACGCCCTGCGTCTGGCTGGTCTGGATCCCGAGGGCAAGAGCGTGCTGTACGACGGCCGCACCGGTGAGCCCTTCGATAACAAGGTCACGGTTGGCTACGTCTACTTCCTGAAGCTGCATCATCTGGTGGATGATAAGATCCATGCCCGTTCCACCGGCCCCTACTCCCTGGTCACCCAGCAGCCGCTGGGCGGCAAGGCCCAGTTCGGCGGCCAGCGCTTCGGCGAGATGGAAGTCTGGGCCCTGGAGGCTTACGGTGCCGCCTATACCCTGCAGGAGATCCTGACCGTCAAATCCGACGATGTGACGGGCCGTGTCCGGACCTACGAGTCCATCGTCAAGGGCCACAACGTGCCTCAGCCCGGCGTGCCCGAGTCCTTCAAGGTGCTGGTGAAGGAGCTGCAGTCCCTGTGCCTGGACATCCAGGTGCTGGATGTGGAGGGCAACCCCATCGAGCTGAAGGAAGACGAGGACGCCATGGATACCTTCAACCTGGCCCGGATGGACGCGGACGACCGTCACCGCGCCTTCGCGGAGGACAACGAATTCCAGGAGTCCGGCTTCGATATCGAGGACGCTCCCGACGATGCCGGCAGTGAAGTGGGCATGGACGACCTGGGCGACGAGGGCGACGACGGCGCGGATTTTGACGACGAGTGATTTGGAATCGCCGACAAAGACACATTCTGAATCATGTAAGGAGGATACAGCCAAATGACTGATAACAATACCGGCAACAACATCGCGTTTGACTCCATCAAGATCGGCATGGCATCTCCGGAGCAGATCCGCGAGTGGTCCTACGGCGAGGTCAAGAAGCCGGAGACCATCAACTACCGGACTCTGAAGCCGGAGAAGGACGGCCTGTTCTGCGAGCGCATCTTTGGACCCACCAAGGACTGGGAGTGCCACTGCGGCAAGTACAAGAAGATCCGCTACAAGGGCAAGATCTGCGACCGCTGCGGTGTGGAAGTCACCCGCGCCAAGGTGCGCCGCGAGCGCATGGGCCACATCGAGCTGGCCACCCCCGTGTCCCACATCTGGTATTTCAAGGGCATTCCCTCCCGGATGGGCCTGCTGCTGGACATCAGCCCCCGGATCCTGGAGAAGGTCCTGTACTTCGCCAGCTATATCGTCACCGATCCCGGTGAGACGCCCCTGTCCAAGAACCAGATCCTGTCCGAGAAGGAATACCGGGACTACCGCGAGAAATACGAGGACGACTTCCAGGCCGGCATGGGCGCCGAGGCCGTGAAGAAGCTGCTCCAGGACGTGGATCTGGAGGCCCTGTCCGCACAGCTCCACAAGGAGCTGAAGGACGCCTCCGGCCAGAAGAAGGCCCGCATCGTCAAGCGTCTGGAAGTGGTGGACGCCTTCCGCATCTCCGGCAACAAGCCGGAGTGGATGGTCATCGACGTGCTGCCCGTCATCCCCCCCGAGCTGAGGCCCATGGTCCAGCTGGACGGCGGCCGGTTCGCCACCTCTGACCTGAACGACCTGTACCGCCGGGTCATCAACCGCAACAACCGTCTGAAGCGCCTGATCCAGCTGAACGCCCCGGACATCATCGTCCGGAACGAGAAGCGGATGCTCCAGGAGGCCGTGGACGCCCTGATCGACAACGGCCGCCGTGGCCGCGCCGTCACCGGCGCCAACAACCGTGCGCTGAAGTCCCTCAGCGATCTGCTGAAGGGCAAGCAGGGCCGGTTCCGTCAGAACCTGCTGGGCAAGCGTGTCGACTACTCCGGCCGAAGCGTTATCGTAGTCGGCCCCGAGCTGAAGATCTATCAGTGCGGCGTGCCCAAGGAGATGGCCGTGGAACTGTTCCGTCCCTTCATCATGAAGAAGCTGGTGGAGGACGGCACCGCCAACAACATCAAGTCCGCCAAGAAGATGGTGGATAAGGGCGACACCGCCGTGTGGGACGCCCTGGACGTCATCATCAAGGACCACCCCGTTATGCTGAACCGCGCCCCCACGCTGCACCGTCTGGGCATCCAGGCCTTCGAGCCGGTGCTGGTGGACGGCCGCGCCCTGAAGCTGCACCCTCTGAACTGCACCGCCTTCAACGCCGACTTCGACGGCGACCAGATGGCCATTCACGTGCCTCTGTCCGCTGAGGCCCAGGCGGAGGCCCGCATCCTGATGCTGTCCGCCAACAACCTGCTGCGTCCCCAGGACGGCGGCCCCGTCACCGTCCCCACCCAGGACATGGTGCTGGGCTCCTACTACCTGACCATGGAGCGCATGGGCAAGGCGGAGAAGGGCGCCGAGACCATCTGGTGCGAGGACCCCGGCGACACCGACCTGCCCGCCCAGTCCATCGTGGACGGCGACGACTTCGTGGCCGCCCGGGACCGGGCCAAGGCGGAGGGCAAGAAGCTGCCCACCTACAAGCCCCTCCACTACTACGCCAGCGAGGAGGAGGCCATGATGGCCTACTCCGACCACGTCATCGGCCCCCACTGCCCCATCGGCGTCCGGGTGACCCGGGTGGGCGAGGACGGCCGCCGCGTGCCCCGTACGCCCAACGAGCCCACCCGCGTGGTGGAGACCACGCCGGGCCGTATCATCTTCAACGCCAACATTCTCCAGGACCTGGGCTTTGTGGACCGCAGCGATCCCGCCCACGCCTTTGACTACGAGATCACCTTCACCTGCGGCAAGAAGGAGCTGGGCAAGATCGTCGACAAGACCATCCGCCACCATGGCTTCACCGAGGCCGCCGAAGTGCTGGACGCCATCAAGGCCACCGGCTACAAGCACTCCACCCTGGCCGCCATCACCGTGTCCATCGCGGACATGACGGTTCCTCCCCAGAAGTACGAGCTGGTCCACAAGACCGAGGAGCGGGTTCTGGAGATCGAGAACCACTACAAGATGGGCTTCATGACCGATCAGGAGCGCTACAAGCAGGTGGTCCAGGAGTGGGAGAAGACCACGGACGACGTCTCCAACGCCCTGCAGAAGAACCTGGACCGCTACAACCCCATCTTCATGATGGCGGACTCCGGCGCCCGAGGCTCCATGAAGCAGATCCGTCAGCTGGCCGGTATGCGCGGCCTGATCGCCAACACCGCCGGCAAGACCATCGAGATCCCCATCAAGGCCAACTACCGCGAGGGCCTGACCGCTCTGGAATACTTCATCTCCAGCCGCGGCGCCCGTAAGGGCCTGGCCGATACCGCTCTGCGTACCGCCGACTCCGGTTATCTGACCCGCCGAATGGTGGACGTCTCCCAGGACGTTATCATCCGGGAGCAGGACTGCGGCGTCACACACGGCATCAAGGTCTCCGAGATCAGCGAGAACGGCCAGGTCATCGAGAAGTTCTCTGACCGCATTTTCGGCCGCTATCCCGTCCATGACGTGGTGGATCCCGCCACCGGAGAGCTGCTGGTGTCCAGCAGCCAGATGATCGGCGAGGCCGAGGTCAAGAAGATCGAGGACGCCGGCATCACCAGCCTGGAGATCCGCACCGTCCTGACCTGCAAGGCTCACAGCGGCGTCTGCGCCAAGTGCTACGGCATGAACCTGGCCACCCGCCAGCCCGTGGGTCCCGGCGAGGCGGTCGGCATCATCGCCGCCCAGTCCATCGGCGAGCCCGGCACCCAGCTGACCATGCGTACGTTCCACACCGGCGGTCTGGCCGGCGGCGACATCACCCAGGGTCTTCCCCGAGTCGAGGAGCTGTTCGAGGCCCGGAAGCCCAAGCGTATGGCCCAGATGGCGGAGATCGGCGGAAAGGTCCACTTTGAGGAGACCAGCAAGAGCCTGCTGAACGCCATCATCACCGCCGACGACGGCGACACCCGCATCTACGCCGTGCCCCACACCGGCCTGCTGGTGAAGGAGGGTGACGTGGTGGAGAAGGGCGCCGTCCTGACCTACGGCGCGCTGAACCCCCACGATGTCCTGCGCATCCGCGGCGAGGACGCGGTGTACAACTACCTAATCCAGGAAGTCCTGCGTGTGTACCGTCAGCAGGGCGTGGACATCAACGATAAGCACATCGAGATCATCGTCCGCCAGATGATGCGCAAGGCCCGCCTGGAGGACGCCGGCGACACCAACCTGCTGGACGGCTCCATGGTGGATGTTCTGGAGCTGGAGGACGCCAACGAGGAGATCCGCCGCCGCAACGATGCCGGAGAGCGGCAGGAGAACGGCGAGCCTCTGCGGGAAGCCAAGGGCACCCGTCTGCTGATGGGTATCACCAAGGCCTCTCTGGCCACCGACTCCTTCCTGTCCGCCGCCTCCTTCCAGGAGACCACCAAGGTCCTGACCGAGGCCGCCATCAAGGGCAAGGTGGACCATCTGGTGGGCCTGAAGGAGAACGTCATCATCGGCAAGCTGATCCCCGCCGGCACCGGCCTCACCGCCTACAAGGAGTTCGCGGAGGAGCTGGTCCCCGAGCAGGAGCAGACGGCTGACGAGGACATCATCCCCAGCTTTGACGACTGAGAGAGATACGTGACGAACAGGCAAGGCCGCCCGGACGGGCGGCCTTGTGTCTTCTTTCGGAGGACAAACGGCCTGCGGGGATGGGAAACGTCCATTTTGACTCTTTTCGCCGAAAAAATCAGAGAAAAACGGGTTAAGTTTTGAAAAAACCTGGGAAAAATGCTTGACGGCGGGGGACCCTCATGCTATAATCTACAACTGCGTGGGTCTGTTCCCGCGAATTTTGCTATGCGTTTCAGGAGGGACTCCCGTGGTATCGGAATTGGCTTCATCCAACAGAGTCGTGGGCGTGAAGCAGTCCCGCAAGGCCATCCGGGAGGGACGGGCCGCCAAGGTCTTTCTGGCGGCGGATGCCGACCCTGCTGTCACCGGCCCTATTGAGGAAGACTGCGCTGCGCGGGGCATCCCCATGGAGAGCGAACACACCATGGCCCAGATCGGAAAGGCCTGCCGTATCACGGTGGGCGCCGCTGTGGCGGTACTGCTGAATGAGCAGTAAGAATTTGGTTTTTTCGGAATAACCGCGAGGTTTTCCGCAAAAAATAGAGGGAAACGTCTCAGACGATCTCCCAAGATTTTCAAAGAAAGGAGAACCATATGCCTACTTTTAACCAACTGGTCCGGAAGGGACGCCAGCAGGCAACCTACAAGTCCACTTCTCCCGCACTGCAGAGCGGTCTGAACTCCCTGAAGAACAAGACCACCGATCTGCCTTCTCCCCAGAAGAGAGGCGTCTGCACCGCAGTGAGAACGGCCACTCCCAAGAAGCCCAACTCCGCGCTTCGTAAGATCGCCCGTGTGAAGCTGACCAACGGCTATGAGGTCACCGCCTATATTCCCGGCGTGGGCCACTCCCTGCAGGAGCACTCCGTGGTCATGATCCGCGGCGGCCGTGTCAAGGACCTCCCCGGCGTTCGTTATCACATCATCCGTGGTAAGCTGGATGCCCAGGGCGTTTCCGGCCGTATGCAGGCCCGTTCCAAGTACGGTGCCAAGCGTCCCAAGCAGAAGTAAGTTCTGCAAAATTCTGAAAGCTTTGCCGAATAGGTTTATATATAAATGTATGATACAGACCTCTTTGGCAGGCATTCACGGAAGGCTGAAATATGCCTTTTGAGTACCTATGAGATCATAGAATATTATGAAGGAGGGAAGCATAGTGCCCAGAAGAGGTAATGTTCCCAAGAGAGAGGTTCTGCCCGATCCGATCTACGGCTCCGTCCTGGTGACGAAGCTGACCAACAGCGTCATGCTGGATGGCAAGAAGGGTGTGGCGCAGAAGGTGGTCTACGCGGCTTTCGACCAGATCAAGGAGAAGACCGGCAAGGACCCCATTGAAGTGTTCACCCAGGCTATGGAAAACATCATGCCCAGCCTGGAGGTCAAGGCCCGCCGTGTCGGCGGTGCCAACTACCAGGTCCCCATGGAAGTTCGCCCCGCTCGCCGTCAGACTCTGGCTCTGCGGTGGCTGACGGCTTACTCCCGTGCCCGCAGCGAGCGGACCATGGCTGAGAAGCTGGCCGGCGAGATCATGGACGCCGCTAACAACACCGGCGCCGCCGTGAAGAAGCGCGAGGAAGTCCACAAGGCTGCCGAGGCCAACAAGGCATTCGCGCACTTCCGCTGGTAAGTTAGGAGAAACAGAGTATGCCGAGAAAAACACCTCTGGAAAACACCCGCAATATCGGTATCATGGCCCACATCGACGCCGGCAAGACCACCACGACGGAGCGTATCCTGTACTACACCGGCGTGAACTACAAGATCGGCGAGACCCATGACGGCACTGCCACCATGGACTGGATGGCTCAGGAGCAGGAGCGCGGCATCACCATCACCTCCGCCGCCACCACCTGCTACTGGGAGGGCTCCAATGTTGGCGGCAAGGGACGCAAGTTCCCCAAGACCCGCATCAACATCATTGATACTCCGGGCCACGTGGACTTCACCGTTGAGGTCCAGCGTTCCCTGCGCGTACTGGACGGCTCTGTGACCGTGCTGTGCGCCAAGGGCGGCGTGGAGCCCCAGTCTGAGACTGTGTGGCGCCAGGCTGATAACTACAAGGTGCCCCGCATGATCTACGTCAACAAGATGGACATCATGGGCGCCGACTTCTATAACGTGCTGCACATGATCGACGAGCGTCTAAAGTGCAACGCCGTGCCCATCCAGCTGCCCATCGGCAGCGAGGATACCTTCAAGGGTATCATCGACCTGATCGAAATGGACGCTGATGTCTATTATGACGAGATGGGCAAGGATATGCGCGTGGAGCCCATCCCCGAGGACATGGTGGACCTGGCCAACGAGTACCATGAGAAGCTCATGGACGCCGTCTCCATGTTCGACGACGAGATCATGGAGGCCTATCTGGGCGGTGAGGATGTTCCTCAGGAGAAGATCCGCGCTGCCATCCGTAAGGCCACCATCGCCAACGAGATGGTCCCCGTTGTCTGCGGTACTTCCTACCGCAACAAGGGCGTGCAGAAGATGCTGGACGCCATTGTGGACTATATGCCGTCTCCCCTGGACGTGCCGGCCATCAAGGGCGTCAACCCCAAGACCGACGAGGAGGAGGATCGTCCCTCCGACGATAATGCTCCCTTCTCTGCCCTGGCATTTAAGATCATGACCGACCCCTATGTGGGCCGTCTGAGCTTCTTCCGCGTGTACTCCGGCCATCTGACCACCGGTTCCACCGTGCTGAACAGCACCAAGAACATCAAGGAGCGCATTGGCCGTATCCTGCAGATGCACGCCAACCACCGGGAGGATATCGAGGAGGTCTACTCCGGCGATATCGAGGCCGCCGTGGGTCTGAAGAACACCACCACTGGCGACACCCTGTGCGATGAGAAGCACCCAATCATTCTGGAGTCCATGGACTTCCCCGAGCCCGTTATCCGTGTCGCCATCGAGCCCAAGACCAAGGCTGGTCAGGAGAAGATGGGTCTGGCGCTGGTGAAGCTGGCCGAGGAGGATCCCACTTTCAAGACCTACACCGACGAGGAGACTGGTCAGACCATCATCGCTGGCATGGGCGAGCTGCATCTGGAGATCATCGTCGACCGTCTGCTCCGCGAATTCAAGGTGGAGGCCAATGTGGGCGCCCCTCAGGTCGCCTACAAGGAGACCATCAAGAAGGCTGTGGATCAGGAGACCAAGTACAAGCGCCAGAGCGGCGGCTCCGGTCAGTACGGCCACGTCAAGATCAAGGTGGAGCCCAACGAATCCGGCAAGGGTTACGAGTTTGTCAACGCCGTTGTGGGCGGTGCGATTCCCAAGGAATTCATCCCCGCTGTCGACGCCGGTATCCGCGGCGCCCTGCAGGCCGGTGTTGTGGCCGGCTTCCCCGTGGTGGACGTGAAGGTCACCCTGTACGACGGCTCTTATCACGAGGTCGACTCCTCTGAAATGGCGTTCAAGATCGCCGGCTCCATGGCCTTCAAGGAGGCCATGCGGAAGGCGGATCCCGTCCTGCTGGAGCCCATCATGAAGGTCAGCGTTATCGCTCCCGATGATTATCTGGGCACCGTCATCGGCGACCTGACCGCACGCCGCGGTCAGATCCTGGGCCAGGAGGCCCGTCCCGGTGCACAGCAGGTGGACGCACTGGTGCCTCTGGCCAACATGTTTGGCTACGCCACCGACCTGCGTTCCAGCACTCAGGGCCGTGGTCAGTACACCATGGAGCCCCACAGCTACTCTGAGCTGCCCAAGAACATCCGGGAGAAGATCGTGGCTGAGCGCTCCAAGCCCCAGGACTAATTCGGGTATTGATTTTCCGTTTCATTTACGGTAAAATAAGCAGTGCTGAATGATATGCGCTGCACAAATCGAATCCATTGAAATTGATAGGAGGATTTTCAAATGGCGAAGCAGAAATTTGAAAGAACCAAGCCCCATGTTAACATCGGCACCATCGGTCACGTCGACCATGGCAAGACCACTCTGACCGCCGCTATCACCAAGTGGCTGTCCTTGCAGGGCAAGGCTCAGTTCGAGGCTTATGACAGCATCGATAAGGCTCCCGAGGAGAAGGAGCGCGGCATCACCATCAACACCGCTCACGTTGAGTATGAGACCGAGAAGCGTCACTATGCTCACGTTGACTGCCCGGGCCACGCCGACTATATCAAGAACATGATCACCGGTGCTGCCCAGATGGATGGCGCCATCCTGGTCATCGCTGCTTCCGACGGCCCCATGGCTCAGACCCGCGAGCACATCCTGCTGGCCCGTCAGGTCGGCGTGCCCGCCATTGTTGTGTTCCTGAACAAGTGCGATCAGGTCGACGACGAGGAGCTGATCGAGCTGGTCGAGATGGAGGTCCGTGAGCTGCTGAGCAAGTACGAGTTCCCCGGCGACGACATCCCCATCATCCGTGGTTCCGCTCTGAACGCTCTGGTGTCCGACTCCACCGATCCCAACGCTCCCGAGTATGCCTGCATCAAGGAGCTGATGGACGCTGTTGACGATTATATCCCCACTCCCGACCGTAAGGAGGATCAGCCCTTCCTGATGCCCGTCGAGGACGTGTTCACCATCTCCGGCCGTGGTACCGTTGCTACCGGCCGTGTGGAGCGTGGTATCCTGAAGATGTCCGAGGAAGTCGAGATCGTTGGTCTGTCCGACGAGAAGAAGAAGACCGTCGTCACCGGCATCGAGATGTTCCACAAGCTGCTGGACTACGCTGAGGCCGGCGACAACATCGGCGTTCTGCTGCGTGGTATCGACCGTACCGGTGTTGAGCGCGGCCAGGTTCTGGCTAAGCCCGGCTCCATTCATCCCCACACCAAGTTCGTTGGCCAGGTCTACGTTCTGACCAAGGACGAGGGCGGCCGTCACACCCCCTTCTTCAACAACTATCGTCCCCAGTTCTACTTCCGTACCACCGACGTTACCGGCGTCATCACTCTGCCCGAGGGCACCGAGATGTGCATGCCCGGCGATAACGTGGACATGAAGGTCGAGCTGATCACCCCCATCGCCATCGAGAAGGGCCTGCGTTTCGCTATCCGTGAGGGTGGCCGTACCGTTGGTTCCGGCGTTGTTATCGACATCGAGGAGTAATCCCGAATCGTAACTGCATAAAAAAGGACCGGCTGCAAAGCCGGTCCTTTTTGCTTGTCGAAAAACCTTTTTTCAGAGGAAAGTACTTCCGAAACAGCAGGGGGAGCTCGAGGGGGCGAAGCCCGCCTCGAATGAGATCGAATGCCTGCAAAAAGCCTGCGTCAGCAGGCGTTTGCGCCGCGCAGCGGCAGCTTTTCGGGCCGCTGCGCGGTCAGAAAAGCGAGGCATTATGCAGGCAGTTGAAAAAGTCCATCGGACTTTTTCAACTGCCTGAGGACCGGCTGCAAAGCCGGTCCTTTTTGCGTCTATTCGCCCTCCGTTTCCGGAAACGCCAGTCCCGCCCGGAAGCCGCCGGCGCCGGAGACCACCAGATCTCCTGCGGCGGGATGCTCCTCGTATACGTACAGGTTGATCTGGACGCCGTCGGGCCGGTCCGGATAGTTCCGCACAGCGTAGGTATACCGGGTGACCGGTTTGCCCAGACACTGCTCCAGGTCCATGCCCTGAGACTTCTGGAGGACGTTGTACTCCGCGTAGTCCTCTGGCAGACGGTCCGGGAAGAGAAGCTGGAAGGTCTCCAGCGGCTCGCTGTCTACCTCCCAGCCCCAGGACGCCAGATAAGAGACCCGATCCTCATTGGAGAGGAGCTGGGGCGTCTCCGATTCATCTCTGCCGCCGGAGAACAGGACGGCGGCCAGCGCAAGGACTGCCGCAGCGGCCAGCAGGACCAGCAGGAGCTTTTTTCTGGAGAATTTCGCGGTAAAAATGACCATAGAGGGATCATTCCTTTCCTTATGGAGCGTTCCCGGCACGGGGAGGCAGACAGGCAGCGGTTTTGCACGATGTCCTAAAGGTTTTTATTCCAATTCCGCGGGAATTATGATAGGATGGATACGATTCAAATAGGAGAGGGGAGAGCGTCCATGGCTGTGCAGCGCCTGGATAAGATCTTAGCGTCCACCGGACGGTGGTCCCGCCGGGAGGTGAAGCTGCTGGTCCGGCAGGGCCGGGTGCTGGCGGACGGACGGCCCGCCGCATCTCCGGAGGAGAAGTACGACCCGGCGGTCACGGCACTGACCGTGGATGGGGAGGATATCGGCTACCGGGATGTCACATGGCTGATGATGAACAAGCCCGGTGGCGTGCTGTCCGCCACGGAGGACGGGCAGGGCACGACGGTGCTGGATTTGCTGTCGCCGGAGCTGCGGCGCATCGGACTTTTTCCCGTGGGGCGGCTGGACAAGGACACGGAGGGTCTGCTGCTTCTGACCAACGACGGTGATCTGGCGCACCACCTGCTGTCTCCCCGGCACCATGTGGACAAGGTGTACTTCGTCCGGGTCGCCGGACGGCTGACGGCGGCGGACCAGGCGGCGTTCCGGGAGGGCATGATCCTGGGAGACGGTCTGCACTGCATGCCAGCGGAGCTGGAGATCCTGACGGCAGGAGAGAACAGCGAGGCCCATGTGACCCTCCGGGAGGGAAAATTCCATCAGGTGAAGCGGATGCTGGCCGCTCTCGGAAAGCCCGTTCTCTATCTGAAACGGGTGGAGATGGGCAAATTGCCATTGGATATAAAACTGGCTCCGGGGGACTACAGATTCCTGACAGAGGAGGAGTTGGAATTGCTTCGACAGGTGTGAAAAGCATTTTCCGGATTTTCAAATGTTCGACAAAAAGCAGTCTATTTTTTTGTTGAAAAGGGAAAAAACATCTTGCAATCCGACAAAAATCCCGATATAATATAGACATTGACAATTTGCACAAAGAATTTTTATGAATTCCGAGTGAGGAGGCCGACTATGTCTGGGAGAATTTTTCAAAATGTAGTCCTGCAACTCAAGGAGAACACGGATCGCACGGTGGGCGTGATCGATGGAGAGGGCATCGTCATCGCCTGCAGCGAGCTTTCCATGATCGGACAGCGCTGGGCAGAGCACGTCAGCATCATCAATAACGCAGCTGGCGCCATGGTGACTTCCGATGGAAAGACCTTCAAGGCCCTCAACGGCTGGGGCAATCAGTTCGACTACGCCGCTTTTGCCTTTGGAGAGAATGAGATCAGCAAGACCGTCTGCTCCATGTCCACGGTGGCGCTGAACGCCGCCAAGTCCTATTACGAGGAGAAGCATGACCGGGGGTCCTTCATCAAGGACATCATCTCCGACAATATCATGCTGGGCGATATTTACATCCGCGCCAAGGAACTCCGGGTGGTGGCCGATGTGCCCCGGGGAGTCTTTGTCATCCGCTCTCTGCGAAAGGGAGAGTCCGTGCCTACGGACACCATCCAGTCCCTGTTCCCGGACCGGCAGAATGATTTTGTGCTCTCCGTGGGCGAGGGAGACGTGGTCCTCATCCGCCAAATGGCCGACGGCACCGGCGTCAAGGAGCTGAACCGCATCGCCGCCTCCATTGAGGAGTCCCTCCGCAACGGCACGGAGAGCTCTGTGGTGGTGGGCATCGGCACCGTCGCCCTGCACCTGCGGGATCTGGCCAAGAGCTACAAGGAGGCCAATATCGCCATTGAGGTGGGCAAGGTCTTTGACACGGAAAAGTACGTCATCAACTATGAGAATCTGGGCATTGGCCGTCTGATCTATCAGCTGCCCACCACCCTCTGCGAGATGTTCCTCCAGGAGGTGTTCAAGAAGAACCCCATCGACGCCCTGGACAAGGAGACCCTGTTCACCATCCACAAGTTCTTCGAGAACAATCTGAACGTATCTGAGACCGCCCGGAAGCTGTTCGTCCACCGGAACACTCTGGTGTACCGTCTGGAGAAGATCAAGAAGCTGACAGGTCTGGATCTGCGGGAGTTCGACGACGCCATCACCTTCAAGGTGGCGCTGATGGTCAAGAAGTATCTGACCTCACGGGGTATCGACTCCTGACCGTTTCCCATAACTACATCCAACGCCTCCGGCACACAGCCGGAGGCGTGTTTCTTCAGAAGTAGGGGGGCGCAGAAGGGCGTTTTCAAACACGCCGCCCTCGGACTGCCCCGTGGAAATGCCTGCGCTGCGCCGCCGCGGCAGAAAAACCGGCGGGACCGGGAAAAATTGAAAAAACGCTTGCATTCCGCGGAATTCTATGGTATCCTATCAGGGCGAAAAAGGGCGGTCCTCTGTCGTGCGGGGGCTGTAGTGTGCCATCCCGCCTGAAAAACGGTCATGAACGCCTATTAATTAGGAGGATATATCCATGGATCTCATCAAGGAACTGAACAAAGAGCAGCTGGCCAAGGAGATGCCCGAGGTCAAGATCGGTGACACCGTCCGTGTCCACGTGAAGGTCAAGGAAGGCTCCCGCGAGCGTATCCAGGTCTTCGAGGGCACCGTCATCGCCAAGAAGCACGGCGGCATCGAGGAGACCATCACCGTCCGCCGCATTTCCTACGGCGTGGGCGTGGAGAAGATTTTCCCCGTGCATTCTCCCTCCATTGACACCATCGAGGTGGTCCGCGGCGGTAAGGTCCGTCGTGCGAAGCTGTACTACCTGCGTTCCCGCGTGGGCAAGGGCGCCAAGGTCAAGGAAAAGCTGTAAAATGCTCGAAAAGGAGAGGCGTTGGCCTCTCCTTTTTCCTTTTTGCCCGATTTTTGCTACTGATTCTTGATGAAAAAGTTTCATCAAGAATCCCGCGTGCTGCGCACGCGCGAATTGTGCAGAGGCACCATTCGGCGTCTGCTGTGCATCAGTTCGATGAGCCAAATCAGAGATTTGGAGTCTCACTGATCATAAAAACTGAACGCGCTTCGTGCTATCAAACGGTTGGAACCGTTTTCATCAGTTTTCGTATCAGATTTCCGGCGGGAACCCTTGCTCTGCCGGATTTTTTTTGATATACTATAAAATCAGGTCATTATAGATTGCCGGCGCGCCATATCCCCGTTATGGCTGCGGAGACGGGAGAGGAACTGCGCCGGCACTTGGAGGATCAAGGTATGTGGAAGAAAACAGAGAAGCAGGAGAAGCCTGCGGAGACGGGCAGGGAGGAGAAGCAGATTCCGGACCGGGGCACCTATGAGTGGATGCAGGCCCTGGTCTGTTCCGTGCTGGCGGTGGTCCTGATCTTCACCTTCGTGATCCGCATCATCGGCGTCTCCGGCCACTCCATGCTGCACACGCTGCAGGACGGGGACCGGCTGCTGGTGCTGAACTCCCTGTTCTACCGGGACTATCAGTACGGGGACATCGTGATCCTGCGGAAGCAGACCTTCACCAGCGAGCCCATCGTCAAGCGGATCATCGCCACGGAGGGCCAGACGGTGGACATCGACTTCACCGCGGGCGTCGTCTACGTGGACGGCGAGGAGTTGGACGAGCCCTACATCGCGGAGCTGACCTTCGAGCAGGAGGGAACGGAATTCCCTCTGACGGTGCCGGAGGGCTCCATCTTTGTCATGGGCGACAACCGCAACGGCTCCAACGACAGCCGGGATTACCGTCTGGGCACGGTGGATACCCGGTATATCATCGGCAAGGCGGTGTTCCTGCTGTATCCGGGACCGGACAGCGTGACAGAGGAGAGGGACTACGGCCGCATCGGCCCCATCCACGGCACGGATGAGCTGGACGTGGATCTGACCAGAGCACAGAGGGCGTTGGCATGAATATTCAATGGTATCCCGGTCATATGACCAAGACCCGCCGGATGATTGCGGAGCAGCTGAAAAACGTGGACGCGGTGTGCGAGATCCTGGACGCCCGCATCCCCATCTCCAGCCGGAATCCGGACGTGGATGAACTGACGGCGGGAAAGCCCCGGCTGGTGGTGTTGAACCGGGTGGATCAGGCGGATCCCGCCGCCACCCGCCGCTGGGCGGACTGGTTCCGGGCCAAGGGCTACGCGGTGCTGGAGTCCAACGCCAAGGCCGGCGCGGGGACGAAGCAGTTCGCCGCCGCCGTCCGGGAGCTGCTGGCGGAAAAGGTGCGGGCCTACGCGGAAAAGGGACAGAACCGAGTGCTCCGGGTGATGATCCTGGGCATCCCCAACGTGGGCAAATCCACCTTTATCAATCAGGTGGCGGGCCGCAAGACCGCCCGCACCGAGGACCGGCCCGGCGTCACCCGCTCCAAGCAGTGGGTGCCCATCGACCGGGGGCTGGAGCTGCTGGACACGCCGGGCATCCTGTGGCCCAAATTCGAGGACCAGAGCGTGGGATTGAATCTGGCCTACACCGGCGCGGTGAAGGACGACATCCTGGATGTGGAGACCCTGGGCTGCCATCTGATGGCCTACCTGGGGGATCGGTATCCCGCAGCGCTGGAGAGCGCCTATAAGCTGCCGGTCCTGCCGGAGCGGCAGCCGGAGGAAAACGACATCGCCTGGGGCTACCGTCTGCTGGAGGCGGCGGGGAGAAAGCGGGGCTTTCTCATCTCCGGCGGCGAGACGGACACGGAACGCATGGCGAAGATCCTGCTGGACGAGTTCCGGGCAGGCAAACTGGGGCGGTTCACGCTGGAACTGCCGGGAGAAGGAGAGAAAACGGTATGAATTGTCCATTCTGCGGAAATCCCATGGAGGAGGGCAACGTGACCACGGCGGACAGCATCGGCCTGTTTTTCATGCCCAAGGGGATGCAGCCGGATCGCATATTCAACACCCACAAAAATATTGAGCACCGGGGCGGCCTGGTGCTGGACGGCCCTTACAGCGGCGGCAACTTCCGTCTGAACACCACGGAGATCCCGGCTCACGTCTGCAAGTCCTGCCGGAAGATCGTCATGGATTATTAAAGGAAGACGGCGGGTATGAGACGGAAGCAACAGGAGACCGTGGACCTATGGGCCTGTGAGCGGGAACAGTGGGCGCAGGGTGTGCGGATCCTCTGCGGCGTGGACGAGGCGGGCGCCGGTCCGCTGGCGGGGCCGGTGTACGCTGCGGCGGTGATCCTGCCCAGGGAGGCGGACATCCCCGGCCTCAACGACTCCAAGCAGCTGACGGAGAAGCAGCGGGAGGCCTTCTACGACGTTATCACCGGCATGGCGGAGGCCTGGAGCGTGGCCCGGGTGGAGGCGGAGGAGATCGACGCCACGGACATCCTCAGCGCCCGGATGAAGGCCATGCAGCTGGCCATCGACGGTCTTGCCATCCAGCCGGATCTGGCCCTCATCGACGGCAACCGGGACCACGGAAAGAGCGCCGCCGTCACCACGCCCCATCTCACCATCGTGAAGGGCGACGGAAAGAGCGCGTCCATCGCGGCGGCGTCCATTCTGGCCAAGGTCAGCCGGGACCGGTATGTGTCCGGCGAGCTGGACTGCCAGTATCCCCAGTACCAGTTTGCCAAACACAAGGGATACGGCACGAAGCTCCACTATGCGATGCTGGACCAGTACGGCCCCTGTCCAGCTCACCGGCAGACCTTCCTGAAAAAGTGGGAGGACCGGAGGACATGAGCCGGACCAAAGACGCCGGAGACCGGGGAGAGGCGGCAGCCGCCCGGTATCTTTTGGATCGGGGCTGCGAAGTGCTGGACCGCCAGTGGCGGTGCCGGTACGGAGAATTGGACCTGGTGGCCCGGACGAAGGAGGGCGTCCTCTGCCTTGTGGAGGTGAAGCTCCGGAGCAGCCGCTCCGCGGCGCTGCCCCGGGAGTTCGTGGACGCCCGCAAGCAGGAGCGGCTGCGGAAGACGGCCATGGCCTATCTGACCGCCCATGGCTGGGAGGATGAGCCGGTCCGCTTTGACGTGGCGGAGGTCTGGCAGGACGGGGACGGAGGGATCCGCCTGGAATACCTGCCCGCTGCCTTTGAATAGGGAAAATACCGTCCGCGGCAGGCGCGGCGGAGATTATATAAGAAAATTCTTCCTGAAAGAGAGGAACCCAATATGAAATACTACAGCACCCGAGACGTATCCCTGCGCTATGACGCGGCGGATGCCATCAAGATGGGACTCAGCCGTGACGGCGGCCTGCTGACCCCCTGCCAGATTCCCCAGATCGGCCGGGCCTTCCTGGAGAGCCTGGTCCCCGCGTCCTATCAGGAGCGGGCCGCGAAGATCATGTCCCTGTACCTGACGGACTACACCGAGGCGGAGCTGAAGTCCTTTGCGGACAACGCCTACGGTCCCGACAAGTTCGACACCGCCGCCGTGGCCCCCGTCCGGAAGGTGGACGACCGCACCTACTGCCTGGAGCTGTGGCACGGCCCTACCTCCGCCTTCAAGGACATGGCCCTGCAGATGCTGCCCCAGCTGCTGTCCGCCGCCCTGCGGAAGACCGGCGAGGACAAGACCGTCTGCATTCTGGTGGCCACCTCCGGCGACACCGGCAAGGCCGCCATGGAGGGCTTCGCCGACGTGCCCCAGACGAAGATCATGGTCTTCTATCCCAAGGACGGCGTCTCCGCCATCCAGGAGCTGCAGATGGTGACCCAGGACGGCGCCAACGTGGGCGTCTGTGCCGTGGTGGGCAACTTTGACGACGCCCAGACCGGCGTGAAGCGCATCTTCTCCGACGAGGCCATCCGGGCGAAGCTGGCGGACCGGGGCTTTTTCCTGTCCTCCGCCAACTCCATCAACTGGGGCCGCATCCTGCCCCAGGTGGTATACTATATCTCCGCCTACTGCGACCTCCTGCGGGACGGAAAGATCGCCATGGGCGATAAGGTGAATTTCTGCGTGCCCACCGGCAACTTCGGCGACATTCTGGCGGCCTATTACGCGGAGCGCATGGGCCTGCCCGTGGGCAAGCTGATCTGCGCCTCCAACCGCAACGACGTGCTGACGGACTTCCTGCGCACCGGCGTCTACGACCGGAACCGTCCCTTCCACACCACCATGAGCCCCTCCATGGACATCCTGATCTCCTCCAATCTGGAGCGTCTGCTGTTTGACCTGTCCGGGGAGAACGACGCCGAGATCCGGGAGTACATGGCCGCGCTGTCCAAGGACGGCAGGTACGAGGTGTCCGAGGAGATCAAGGGCAAGCTGAAGGAACTGTACTGGGGCGGCTTCTGCGACGAGGAGGGCACCGCCGCCTCCATTGCCAAATATTATAAGGAGTACGGCTATCTCATCGACACCCACACCGCCGTGGCGGCCAACGTCATGGAGCAGTACCGCGTCGCCACCGGCGACGATACTGTGACGGTGTTCGTCTCCACCGCCTCTCCCTACAAGTTCGGCGACAGCGTTCTTACCGCCATCGGAGAGACCCCGGCGGAGAACAGCCTGGACCGCATCGGCCAGATGCAGGAGCTCACCGGCGTCCCGGCCCCGAAGCGTCTGGCGGCCCTGAAGGGCAAGGCCCGGCGGTTCGACCTGACCTGCGAGAAGGCGGGCATGGACGACGTGGTGCTGGATTTCCTGAAATAATCACGATCAGGGACGGGAGATTGCAGGTCCCCCCTGCGGGGCAAAACCCCCATTCTCTTTTTCCAGAGGAAAAAGAGAATGCGCCTTTTGATGGTGTAAGAGAAAAAGGCTTGGGCGGCGGCATTCCGGGCTTCGCCCGGAACGCCTTGTTCCGCCCTGTTTACGGGGGCTTTGGCCTGGTAGTAGCCGGGGGCCTGGACTCCTGCGTCAGCCCTTGATATCAACGGAACTCCGGGTCCCGCCCGGAGGCTCCCTGCTCCTTTTTTGCTGCCGCACCCCGGCATTCGCGGAAGCCTCCGGAAACGTCAGTTGGCAGTCTTCCGTAGCCACCGGACTGCGTCAGCAAAAGAGAAGCAGGGAGCCTCCGGGAGCGCCCCAGCGCCAATCTTCCGCAACCACCAATGTGCGGCAGCAAAAAAGGAGCAGGGAGCATCCGGAACTTCCCCCAACTTCCGAAACTGCCATATATGGTTGAGTGATCCAAGCCATCGAATCGCTGCCAGACAAAAACCCCCGTAAAACAGGCGGAAAAAGGCATTTCAGGCGGAGCCTGAAATGCCGCCGCCAGCGTCTTTTCTCTTGACACCATCAAAAAGCGCTTTCTCTTTTCGGCGCAACCGAAAAGAGAAAGGGGGTTTTGAAGCCGCTGGTCTCCACCGGCACCCCCGTCCTGACGGGAAAAGGTTTTGAAGCCGCCGGGCTTCCCCGGCGCCCCCACGCCCCGGGACGGGGCGCATATCCAAAAATCCCCGCGTAAGCGGATAAACAAGAAAGGGAGTGGTCAAATGGCCCTCTATGCCATCGGGGACCTGCACCTCTCCCTGACGGCGGACAAGTCCATGGAGGTCTTCGGACCGGCGTGGGAAAATTACGTGGACCGCATCCGGGAGTCCCTGTCGGTCCTGACAGAGGAGGACACCCTCATTCTGGCGGGGGACACCTCCTGGGGGATGTCCATGGAGGAGGCGGAGGCGGATTTCCGCTTCCTGGATCAGTTTCCCGGCCGGAAGCTGCTGGTAAAGGGCAACCACGACTACTGGTGGAATACGGTGTCCAAAATGAAGCGTTTCTTCGAGGAAAAGGGCATCCGGACCCTGGACTTCCTCCACAACAACTGCTTCTTTTACGGAGATCTGGCCCTCTGCGGCACCCGGGGCTGGTTCTTGGAGGAGGAGCAGAAGCCCCACAACGCCAAGGTCCTGAACCGGGAGGTCCTGCGGCTGGAGATGTCCCTGCAGGCGGCGGGGGAGGGGCCGAAGCTGTGCTTCCTCCACTATCCGCCGCTGTACCAGGGCTACCAGTGTCCGGAGATCCTGGCGGTGCTGGAAAAATACCACGTGGAGACCTGCTGCTACGGCCATCTCCACGGCCCCGCCATCCGCCGGAGGTTCGAGGGAGAGCGGCACAATACCATGTTTTCCCTGATTTCCGCCGACTATCTGGAATTTACCCCAAAAAAAATTTGCGAATAAACGAAATAAGTATAGATTTTTTTATTATTTTCTGTTAGAATCAGGTGTTGCACCGGTTCTGAGCCGATGATGAACGGAGGAATAAACAAAATGAGTGTGAAAAGCTGCGAAAAACTGGAGAAGAATCAGGTCGCTCTGACCATTGAAGTGGGCGCAGAGGAGTTTGAGGCCGCCGTCGAGAAGGCGTACCGCCAGAAGCGGAAGGATATCCGGGTCCCCGGTTTCCGTCCCGGCAAGGCTCCCCGCCAGCTGATCGAGAAGATGTACGGCGCCGAGGTGTTCTATGCCGACGCCATCGACCTGGTTTGGTTCGACGCATATAAAAACGCAGTGACCGAGGAGAAGCTGCAGGTGGTGGGCGATCCCAGCGTGGAGCTGGACGGCCAGGTCACCAAGGACGGCTTTACCTTCAAGGCCACCGTTCCCGTGTATCCCGAGGTCACCCTGGGCCAGTACAAGGGCCTGTCCGCCCCCAAGGCGGAAGTGAAGGTCACCGCCGCCGACGTCAACAAGCGTCTGGAGGAGCTGGCCGAGCGCAATACCCGTCTGGTGTCCGTGGAGCGTCCCATCGAGACCGGCGATGTGGCCGTCATCGATTACAAGGGTGTTGACAACGGCGTTCCCTTCGACGGCGGTTCCGCCGAGAACTACAGCCTGGAGATCGGCTCCGGCTCCTTTGTCCCCGGCTTCGAGGACCAGCTCATCGGCATGAAGGCCGGCGATGAGAACGACATCAACATCACCTTCCCCGAGGACTATCACGCCGAGCTGGCCGGCAAGGCCGTGGTGTTCCACGTGAAGATCAACGAGGTCAAGGCCAAGGACGTCCCCGCCATGGACGACGAGTTTGCCAAGGACGTGTCCGAGTTCGACACCCTGAAGGAACTGAAGGCCGACCTGAAGAAGAAGATCACTGAGGAGCGGGAGGCCTCCGCCAAGCAGGCCTTTGAGGACGAGCTGATGCGTCAGGTGGCGGAGAACATCACCTGCGACGTGCCCCAGGCTATGGTGGACACCCAGGCTCACCGCTTCGTGGACAACTTCAAGATGCAGATTCAGTCTCAGGGCATCCCCTATGACCAGTATCTGAAGATCACTGGCATGGAGGAGAGCAAGCTGTTCGAGGACGCCAAGGAGCCCGCCCTGCGGCAGGTGCGCCTGGACGTGGCCCTGACGGAGATCATCAAGGTGGAGAACATTGAGGCCACCGACGAGGATGTGGAGAAGGAGTACGCCTCCATGGCCGAGAAGTACGGCATGGACGTGGAGACCGTGAAGAAGTACCTGACCCGCGAGGTGGTGGAGGACCAGGTGAAGACCCAGAAGGCCATCGCCGTGGTCACCGAGAGTGCCATCGCCACCAAGCCCGAGGAGCCTGAGGAGGGCGAGGAGAAGCCCAAGAAGAAGGCCGCCAAGAAGACCGAGAAGAAGGCCGAGGAGCCGGAAGAAAAAAAGGCTGAGGAGACGGAAGAATCCAAATAATTCCGGGCATACTAATTCCGGGAGAGCCTGAACGGCATACAAGCGCGGTATGCTTTTACATGAGTTCGACAAATTCTCGCAAGGCAATGTGGTATCATGGACCGGTCCTGTGCCGGAGCGGTCTGTGATGCCCGGATGGCTCCAGCGCCGGAAGTCCTCCCTCCGGGGACCGCGGCGCTGTTGCCATATCCATCGTGTGTGGCCGGGACGGGAGAGGAACAACTGGAGAGCATTCATTCAAGGAGGTCACAACTAATGAGTTTAGTCCCTTACGTGGTAGAGCAGACCAACCGGGGAGAGCGGTCCTACGACATCTTCTCCCGCCTGCTGAACGACCGTATCATCTTCCTGGGTGAGGAGGTCAACGCCACTACCGCCAGCCTGGTGGTGGCCCAGTTGCTGTATCTGGAGGCCCAGGACCCGGACAAGGACATTCAGCTGTATATCAACAGCCCCGGCGGCTCTGTCACCGACGGCATGGCCATCTATGACACCATGCAGTATATTAAGTGCGACGTGTCCACCATCTGCGTGGGCATGGCGGCCAGCATGGGCGCGTTCCTGCTGTCCTCCGGCGCCAAGGGCAAGCGTCTGCTGCTGCCCAACGCGGAGGTCATGATCCACCAGCCCTCCGCCGGCACCCAGGGCAAGGTGACGGATATGGAGATCGACGTGGAACACTTCCTGCGGATCAAGAAGCGGTTGAATGAGATCCTGGCGGAGAATACCGGAAAGACCTCTGAGGAGATCAAGGCGGCCTCTGAGCGGGATCACTGGATGACCGCCCAGGAGGCGCTGGACTTCGGCCTGGTGGATAAGATCATCCAGCACCGCTGAGACGGAACAAGGGGCGCGGCCCCAACGGCAAATACTTGTTGAATCTGAGGTAGTACCATGAATGACGACGGTAAGAAGTCCCTTCGCTGTTCCTTCTGCGGAAAGCACGAACAGCAGGTCCACAGAATGATCCAGGGGCCGGGCGTGCGCATCTGCGATGAGTGCGTCCAGCTGTGCATGAGCATCCTGAACGACGGCTACGAGGATACCGGCAGCGATCTGGACGATATTCCCGACAAGCTGCCCACCCCCAGAGAGATCCGGGAGGTGCTGGACCAGTATGTCATCGGGCAGGAGGAGGCGAAGATCGCCCTGTCCGTGGCAGTCTACAACCATTATAAGCGGATCTATTTCGGCGGCGGAGACGACGTGGAGCTGCAGAAGAGCAACATCCTGCTCATCGGCCCCACCGGCTCCGGCAAGACGCTGTTCGCCCAGACCCTGGCCCGCATTCTGCAGGTGCCCTTCGCCATCGCCGACGCCACCACCCTGACGGAGGCCGGCTACGTGGGCGACGACGTGGAGAACATCCTGCTGCGCCTGCTCCAGGCCGCCGACTTCGACGTGGAGAAGGCGGAGCGGGGCATCATCTACGTGGACGAGATCGACAAGATCGCCCGGAAGAGCGAGAACACCTCCATCACCCGGGACGTGTCCGGCGAGGGCGTGCAGCAGGCGCTGCTGAAGATCGTGGAGGGGACTGTCGCCAACGTGCCGCCTCAGGGCGGCCGGAAGCACCCCCATCAGGAGTTTATCCAGGTGAACACGAAGAACATTCTGTTCATCTGCGGCGGCGCCTTCGACGGTCTGGACAAGATCATCGAGCGCCGGGTGGAGGAGAAGAGCATCGGCTTCGACGCCCCCATCGCCAGCAAGAAGAACAAGGACGTGGGCCAGCTGTTCAAACAGGTCCAGCCCCACGATCTGCTGAAATTCGGCATCATCCCCGAGCTGGTGGGCCGTCTGCCTGTGGTGGCGTCTCTGAACAGCCTCAGCAGGGAGGACCTGGTCCGCATCCTGACAGAGCCGAAGAACGCCCTGGTGAAGCAGTATCAGAAGCTGCTGGAATACGACGATGTGGATCTGGAGTTCCAGCCCGAGGCGCTGGAGGCCATCGCAGACAAGGCCATCGCCCGGAACATCGGCGCCCGGGGCCTCCGGGCCGTCATGGAGGGCCTGCTGACCCAGATCATGTATGACATCCCCTCCGACCCCACGGTGGAGAAGGCGGTCATCACCAAGGAGTGCGTGGAGGGCACGGGAGAACCCGAACTAACCCGCAATCCCAACAAGATCAACTACGCGGTAAAGCTGAACACCGGCAAGGGAGAGGCGTCCAAGCAGTCCTCCACCCCCGCTTCGGCGTCTTAAATTTCCCCAGTGCATGACAGGAGGGACGCCCTGCGGCGTCCCTCCTTTGCCATACGGCGGGTGTCCGGAGCGCAAGCGCATCCCTGCCGGACACCGCGGAAAGGAGCACCATGGAATCGATAACCCTGAATATTCCCGTTCTGGCCCTCCGGGGCCTGACGGTTTTCCCACATATGAACCTGAGCTTCGAGGTGGAGCGTCTTATCTCCATTCAGGCGCTGGAGCACGCCATGGAGACGGACCAGAAGGTTTTTCTGGTGACCCAGCGGGAGATCGGCGTGTCCGCGCCCCAGGAGCAGGATCTCTATGAGATCGGCACGGTCTCCCGCATCACCCAGATTCTGCGGACCTCCCCCACCTCCGTCCGGGTTATGGCGGAGGGCGAGACCCGGGCGCGGCTGAAGCGCCTGTGGCAGACCACGCCCTATCTCCAGGCCAACGTGGAGGCCATCCCGGAGGAGGAAGAGTCTCCGTCTTTCACCCGCAGCCCCCGGACGGAGGCGCTGCTGCGCCAGACCATCAACCTGTTCGGCGAGTACGCCCAGCAGGCGGGGGGCGTGCCGGAGGAGGTCCAGACCACGGTCCTGGACAGCCGGGACCTGGGCTATCTGGCGGATTACATCGCCCAGAACATCAATCTCCGGGCGGAGGACAAACAGGAGATCCTGGAGGAGCTGAATCCCTACCTGCGCCTGAAGCGGCTGAACCGGATCCTGGCCCACGAAAACGACGTGTTGAGCTTTGAGCGGGAGATGGAGGGAAAGGTCCGTGCCCATCTGGAGCAGTCCCAGCGGGAGCAGATCCTCCGCACCCAGATCAAGGTCATGCAGAACGAGCTGGGAGACTCCGGCGACGATGACGACGAGCTGGAGGACTACCGCAGCCGCATCCTGGAGCTGAAGCTGTCGGAGGACACGGAAAATCACCTGCTGAAGGAGGTCACGAAGCTGTCCAAGCAGCCCTTCGGCAGTGCCGAGGGCGCGGTGATCCGGAACTATCTGGACGTGTGCCTGGAGATGCCCTGGAACACGGAGACGAAGGAGCGGCTCAGCGTGGAGGCGGTGCGGAAGGCCCTGGACAAGGATCACTTCGGCCTGGAAAAGGTGAAGGAGCGCATCCTGGAGACGCTGGCGGTGCGGCAGATGAACCCGGAGGGCCGGGCGCCCATCATCTGTCTGGCGGGCCCTCCCGGTGTGGGTAAGACCTCCATCGCCATCTCCATCGCCAAAGCCCTGAACCGGAAGCTGGCCCGGCTGTCCCTGGGCGGCGTCCGGGACGAGGCGGACATCCGGGGCCACCGGAAGACGTACATAGGCTCCATGCCCGGCCGCGTCATCGAGGCCATCAGCCGCTGCGGGTCTATGAATCCCCTGATGCTGCTGGACGAGATCGACAAGCTGGGCAATGACTACCGGGGCGATCCTGCCTCGGCGCTGCTGGAAGTGCTGGACAGCGAGCAGAACAGCTCTTTCCGGGACCACTTCCTGGAGATCCCGGTGGATCTGAGCCACGTCATGTTCATCACTACCGCCAACACCACCTCCACTATTCCCCGGCCTCTGCTGGACCGGATGGAGGTCATTGAGCTGGGCAGCTACACCGACGAGGAGAAGCTTCAAATTGCAAAGCAGCATCTGCTGCCCAAACAGCTGAAGGAGAACGGTCTGAAAAAGACCCAGCTCCGGCTGGGAGACGACACCATCCGGGCCATCATCCGGGACTACACCCGGGAGTCCGGCGTCCGCCAGCTGGAGCGCCAGCTGGCTAAGGTGTGCCGGAAGGCGGATATGCGCCTGCTGACCGGCGATGTAAAGCGAATCACCGTGACGGAAAAGGACCTGCACGACGCCCTGGGCGCCGCCCCCTATCCTCCCGCCCTCCACACGGAGACAGAGGAAGTGGGCGTGGTCAACGGTCTGGCGTGGACCGAGGCCGGCGGCGAGATCCTGGAGGTGGAGGTCAACGTCATGGACGGCACCGGAAAGCTGGAGCTCACCGGCAATCTGGGCGACGTGATGAAGGAGTCCGTCCAGGCGGCCCTCAGCTGCCTGCGGAGCCGGGCGGTTCAGCTGGGCATCGACCCGGAGTTCTACAAGAAGAAGGACATCCACGTCCACTTCCCGGAGGGCGCGGTGCCCAAGGACGGTCCCTCCGCCGGCATCGCCATTGCCACGGCCCTGACCTCCGCCCTGACGGACCGGAAGATCAACGCCCATCTGGCCATGACGGGCGAAATCACCCTGCGGGGCAGGGTGCTGCCCATCGGCGGTCTGAAAGAGAAGACCATGGCCGCCCTGCGCAACGGCGTCCGGACGGTCATCATTCCCAGGGACAACGTCCGGGACCTGGACGAGATCGATCAGACGGTGCGCTCCGCCCTGCGGTTCGTGCCGGTGAAGACGGTGGACGAGGTGCTCTCCGAGGCCCTGGTGCCCCAGACGGCGAAGCTGCCCGTCCTGCGGAAGGAGACGCCGGAGGCCGCCGCGGCCTGCGCCCCCATCCCGGCGGCCCAGAGCGGCGGCGACGCCGTCCTACGGCAGTAATCAGACAGAAAGAGGGAGTCCATGGCTCTGAATTTTAACAAAACGGAATTCGTCCGGGCTGCCGCCCGGCAGTCGGATTTCCTGCGGGACGGCCTGCCCCAGCTGGCTTTTGCGGGCCGGTCCAACGTGGGGAAGTCCTCCGTCATCAACCGGATCGTGAACCGGAAGAACCTGGCCTATGTAGGGGCGTCCCCGGGAAAGACCACCCAGATCAACTACTTCCGGGTGGACGGCGGCGCCTATCTGGTGGACCTGCCGGGCTACGGCTACGCCAAGGTCTCCAAGGCGGAGAAGGAGCGGTGGGGCCGGCTGATGGAGTCCTATTTCCAGGACGAGGGCGGACTCATCACCCTGGGCGTGCAGATTGTGGACATCCGCCACAAGCCCACCGCCGACGACGTCACCATGTACAGCTGGTTCCGGGACAGCGGCTGCCCCTCCGTGGTGGTGGCCAACAAGCTGGACAAGCTGAAGAAGAGTCAGGTGGAACCGGCGCTGGCCCTGATCCGGGAGACGCTGGAGCTACCGGAGGACACCCTGCTGATCCCCTTTTCCGCGGAAAAGGGCACCGGCCGGGAGGAGTTGATCCGGGCGCTGCTGGCGGCCTGTTCATAAGCGAGATGAGGGAGGCGTTTTCGGACGTCTCCCTTGTTTTCGGAAAAAAGTTTTCAATTCCCCCCTATGCAAAAAGGGGAAAATACGGTACAATAACCAGGAAGAACATGGCCGTCCCTCTGAGCTGCTGAAGCTGCGGAGGAGCGGTGAGAGAGAAACTATTCATCTGGAGGGGAATATCCAATGGACAAAGCGGTTTACAAGCGGGTCCTGCTGAAGATCAGCGGCGAGGCCTTGGCGGGAGACAAGCACACCGGCCTGGATTTCGACGTCATCGGCAGGGTCTGCGACGTCATCAAGGAGTGCCAGGCCATGGGTGTCCAGGTGGGCATCGTCATCGGCGGCGGCAACTTCTGGCGGGGGGCCAAGAACAGCGGCGGCAAGATGGAGCGCACCCGGGCCGACCACATGGGCATGCTGGCCACCGTCATGAACTGCCTGGCCGTGGCGGATGTGATGGAGCAGAAGGGCATCGACGTCCGGGTCCAGACCGCCGTGGAGATGCGGGCCGTGGCGGAGCCCTACATCCGCTCCAAGGCCATCCGGCATCTGGAGAAGGGCCGGGTCGTCATCTTCGGCGCCGGCACCGGCAACCCCTATTTCTCCACGGACACCGCCGCCGTGCTGCGGGCCGCGGAGATCAACGCCGACGTGATTCTGCTGGCCAAGAATGTGGACGGCGTCTACTCCGCCGACCCCGTGAAGGACCCCACCGCCGTGAAATACGACACCATCACCTACGACGAGGTGCTGGCGCAGCACCTGATGGTCATGGACTCCACCGCCACGTCTCTGTCCATGGACAATCACATCCCCGTACTGCTGTTTGCCCTGAAAGACCCTGAGAACATCCTCCGCGTACTGCGGGGCGAGAAAATCGGAACGATCGTAAAGGAGTAATCGTCATGTTGAAGGAAGCCTACAAGGTCTACGAACAGAAAATGAACAAGAGCATCGACTCCGTGGCTGCGGATTTTGCCTCCGTCCGCGCGGGCCGTGCCAACGCCGCCGTGCTGGACCGCATCATGGTGGACTATTACGGCGTCCCCACCCCCATCCAGCAGATCGCCTCCATCAGCTCTCCGGATCCCCGGACGCTGGTGATCCAGCCCTGGGACACCAAAGCCGTAAAGCTCATCAAGAAGGCCATTGAGACCTCCGATCTGGGCATCAATCCCCAGGACGACGGCCGCTGCCTGCGGCTGGCTTTCCCCCAGCTGACGGAGGAGCGCCGCAAGGAGTTGGTGAAGCAGATTCACAAGTACGCCGAGAACGGCAAGGTGGCCATCCGGAACATCCGCCGGGACGCCATGGAAGCCTTCAAGAAGCAGGAGAAGGCCTCCGAGATCACCGAGGACGACCGGAAGCAGGCTGAGAAGGACCTCCAGAAGATGACTGACGACAGCTGCAAGAAGCTGGACGAACTTCTGGCAAAAAAAGAAAAGGAACTGATGGCAGTCTGATGGCCGCCGTCCAACGAAACGATACGGCGGGGCAGGTGGATCAGACACGCCTGCCTCGCCATATTGCGATTATTATGGATGGCAACGGGCGCTGGGCCACCCGCCGGGGACTGCCCCGCACCGCCGGCCACAAGGCCGGGGCGGAGACCTTCCGCCGCATTGCCACCTACTGCAAGAACATCGGCGTCCAGTATCTCACCGTGTATGCCTTCTCCACGGAGAACTGGAAGCGTTCCGCCGATGAGGTCAGCGCCATCATGGCGCTGCTGAAGCGGTATCTGCTGGAAGCGGTGGATACCATGGAGCGGGACAATATCCGGCTCCACTTTTTCGGGGACATGACGCCCATCTCCCCGGAGCTGCGGGCCCTGGCCCATGAGACCGACGAGATCACGGAGCATCTGTCCAAGGACGCCTTCCAGGCCAACGTGTGCCTGAACTACGGCGGCCGGGACGAGATCCTACGGGCGGTGCGGCAGTTCGCCGCGGACTGCACGGCGGGGGAGCGGAAGCCGGAGGAGCTGGACGACGCCCTGTTCTCCTCCTATCTGGACTCCCGGGGAATCCCGGACCCGGAGCTGATCATCCGCCCCAGCGGGGAGCTGCGGCTCAGCAACTTCCTGCTGTGGCAGTGCGCCTATTCGGAGCTCTATTTCACGGATGTGCTGTGGCCGGACTTCGACGAGGCGGAGCTGGACCGGGCCATCGCGGCCTATCAGGCCAGAGACCGGCGATTCGGCGGTGTAAAGAAATAAGAACCTGTATTCACAGCCGCTGAACGCTGCGTAGGCGATCTTTTTCCCGCCATACCGCGTCAATTTTCCTTGCGATCCGTCAGGATGGCTGCGGAAAATTTCCTTGTCTGGCAAGAAAAATTCACGCCTGCCCATCATCCCCCAGCTGTGAATACAGATTCTAAGCCATTTGACAAGAGGACTGGTGTTATGTTCAAACGTGTGATGGTTGCCGTGGTGGGCATTCCGTTTTTGCTGCTGGTGCTGATCTGGGCGCCGGACTGGGCTACCATGGCCTTGGTAGCGGCCATGTGCGCCATCGGCTCCCATGAGCTGATGCACGCCGCTGCCGGAGAGAAAGGTAGGCGTCTCATTCCCCTGTCGGCGGCTGCGGCGGCGCTGGTGCCTGTGTGCGTCTATCTGGAGGAGAGCGTGCGGAACGCGAAACTGACGACCATGCCGGTGCTGCCGGTGACGGCGGCGCTGGCCATGGTGTTCGTGTTTCTGCTGTTTGTCTGTGCCATCCTGCACTACGGCAAGGAGACTGCCATCCCCTTCGCGGACGTCACCGCCGCCATCTTTGGAGGACTGGTGTTCCCGCTGATGCTCAGCTGCCTGCTGCGGCTGCGGTTGACAGGGGGCGTCATCGGCAAGGCGCTGGTGTTCCTGCCCCTGTGCATCGCCTTTGGCAGCGATACCTTTGCCCTGTTTGCCGGGATGCTGTTCGGCAAGCACAAGCTGGCCCCCCATGTCAGCCCCAAAAAAACGGTGGAGGGCGCCATCGGCGGTCTGGTGGGCGGCGTGTTCGGCGCGCTGCTGCTGACCGTGATCGTCACCCATATCATCCGTGACGCTTTCATGGGGCCGGTGCATATCCTGCTGTTCGGCATCATCGGCAGCTTTGTCAGCCAGATCGGCGATCTGAGCTTCTCCGTCATCAAGCGGGAGTTCGGCGTCAAGGACTACGGCAAGCTGCTGCCGGGCCACGGCGGCATTCTGGACCGGTTTGACAGCGTGACCTTCGTCGCGCCCTTCGTGTGGCTGACGATCAGCATACTTCCGTTCCTGTGAGGATATGATCTGCTATGAGTAAAGTGATTTCGATACTGGGCTCCACCGGCTCCATCGGCCGTCAGACCCTGGACGTGGCGGAGCAGCTGGGAACCCGGGTGGCGGCCATCACCGCCAACTCCAACGTGGACCGCGCGGAGGAGCAGGCCCGGAAGTTCCATCCCGCTTTGGCGGTGATGTACGATCCGGCGGCGGCGAAGGAACTGAAAAGCCGCCTGTCGGACACGGATATCCGGGTATCCTCCGGCATGGAGGGCCTGCTGGAGGCCGCGTCGCTGCCGGAGGCGGACACCGTGGTCACCGCCGTGGTGGGCATGATCGGCCTGCGGCCCACGCTGGCCGCCATTCAGGCGGGAAAGCGCATCGCCCTGGCCAACAAGGAGACGCTGGTCTGCGCCGGAGAGCTGGTGATGGCCGAGGCTGCCCGCTGCGGCGCAGAGATCATTCCGGTGGACTCGGAACACTCCGCCATTTTCCAGTGCTTACAGGGCAGCCGGGACCGGAGCGAGGTGCGGCGCATCCTGCTGACCTGCTCCGGCGGGCCGTTCTACGGCATGAAATTTGAGGAGCTGGCGGCCATGACCAGGGCGGACGCCCTGAAGCATCCCAACTGGAAGATGGGTCCCAAGATCACCGTGGACTGTGCCACGCTGATGAACAAGGGCCTGGAGGTCATCGAAGCCATGCGGCTGTACCGTCTGCCGCTGGAACAGGTCTCCGTGGTGATCCATCGCCAGAGCATCGTCCACTCTATGGTGGAGTTCCGGGACGGCGCGGTGATGGCCCAGCTGGGCACGCCGGATATGCGTCTGCCCATCCGGTACGCTCTGACCTATCCGTACCGGGCGGACAGTCCGCTGGAACCCCTGGATTTGCTGTCCTGTCCGCCGCTGACCTTCGCCGCGCCGGATCTGGAAGCGTTTCCCTGCCTGCGGCTGGCCATGGAGGCCGTCACGGAGGGCGGCACCGCCTGCGCCGTGCTGAACGGCGCCAACGAGGCGGCGGTGGGCCTGTTCCTGCGGGACCAAATTGGCTTCAACGACATCCCCGGACTGGTGGCATCTGCGCGGGAGGCGGTGCCTGTCCGGCAGGCCGGGGATCTGGAGGCAATCCTGGAGGCGGACCGGCAGGCCCGCGAGATCGTGCTGGAGGGCAATTTATAAGGAGTTTTTCTGCGTATGACCATCGTTTATATCCTGGCGGCCATCCTGATGTTCGGCCTGCTGATCGCGGTGCATGAGCTGGGCCATTTTCTGGCGGCGAAGGCCTGCGGCGTGCAGGTCAACGAGTTTTCCATCGGCATGGGTCCCTGCCTGTACGACCGGAAGAGAGGGGAGACCCAGTACTCCCTGCGTCTGCTGCCCATCGGCGGCTTCTGTGCCATGGAGGGGGAGGAGGAGCAGTCCGACAACCCCCGGGCGCTGAACAATCAGGGCTTCTGGAAGAAGTTCGGCATCTTTGCCGCCGGGGCGTTTATGAATTTCCTCACCGGCTTTGTCATCGTCCTGATTTTGTACAGCGGCGCCCAGCAGTTTCTGGTGGCCCAGGTCGCGGGGGTGGCCCCGGAGTTTCAGGAGAAAAACGGCGTCACGCTCCAGGAGGGCGACGAGTTCTACGCCATCAACGGCCAGCGGGTCTACGTCTACAGCGACGTCAGCCTGCTGCTGGGCCTCAACCAGGGCGCGCCGCTGGACCTGGTGGTCCTGCGGGACGGTGAGAAGATCACGTACAGCGATCTGGCGTGGGATACGTTTACCGCCATGGACGGGGAAACCTACACCGGCTACGGCATTTACCGCAATGCCCGGACGGAACCGGCCACGGTGCTGAACAAGCTGACGTACAGCTGGCGGAACACCGTGGACTTTGCCCGCATTGTCTGGCTGAGCCTGCGGATGCTGGTCACCGGCGAGGCGGGGCTGAACGACGTCAGCGGACCGGTGGGCATCGTCTCCACCATCACGGAGGTGGGCCAGCAGTCGGAGACCGCCCGGCAGGCACTGGACAACATCCTGTATTTCGCGGCCCTCATCGCCGTGAACCTGGCGGTGATGAACCTGCTGCCCATCCCGGCGCTGGACGGCGGCCATATCTTTTTCCTGATTCTGGACACTCTGGCCATCCGGCTGTTCCGGCGGAAGATCCCCGACCGGTATGAGAACGCCCTGAACAGCGCCTGCTTCGCCCTGCTGATGGGCTTCATGCTGCTGGTGACGTTCCATGACGTATTCAAACTCTTTCAATAGACAGGAGAACAAGGGAGGCATTTTCCCATGACAAAGCGAATCTTCGTGGGCCAGGTGCCCGTGGGCGGCGGCGCCCCGGTGTCCATCCAGTCCATGTGCAATACAAAGACCGACGATGTGGCCGCCACCGTGGCCCAGATCAGAAAGCTGGAGCACGCCGGATGCGAGATCATCCGGGTGGCCATTCCGGATGAGGCGGCGGCGAAGGCGGTGGACAAAATCAAGGAGCAGATCCACATCCCCCTCATCGCCGACATCCATTTCAACTACAAATACGCCCTGATGTGTGCGGAGCGGGGCATCGACGCCATCCGCATCAACCCCGGCAACATCGGTGCGGAGGAGAACGTGAAGGCCGTGGCGGACGCCTGCCGCAGCCGGAGCATCCCTATCCGCATCGGCGTCAACGGCGGTTCCCTGGAAAAGGAGCTGCGGGCCAAATACGGCGGCGTCACAGCGGAGGCGCTGGTGGAGAGCGCCATGGGCCACGTCCGCCTGCTGAATAAGTTCGACTTTGACGACATCTGCATCTCCGTTAAATGCTCCGACGTGCCCCTGACCATGGCGGCCTACCGGCTGCTCCATGAGCGGACGGATTATCCGCTGCACCTGGGCGTCACCGAGGCGGGGACGCCCTCCATGGGCATCATCAAATCCGCCATGGGCATCGGCGGACTGCTGTGCCTGGGCATCGGCGACACCATCCGGGTGACGCTGACGGCGGACCCGGTGGAGGAGGTTTACGCGGGGCAGAAGATTCTGCGGGCGGCGGGACTGCGGAAGACCGGCGTGAACCTCATCGCCTGCCCCACCTGCGGCCGCACCCGCATCGACCTGATCCCCATTGCCGAGGAGGTGGAGCGGCGGCTTCAGAACTGCGACAAGAACATCACCGTGGCGGTGATGGGCTGCGCCGTCAACGGCCCCGGCGAGGCCTCCGCCGCCGACATCGGCATTGCCGGCGGTAAGGGTGAGGGCCTGTTGTTCCGCAAGGGCGAGATCCTCTATAAGGTGCCCCAGGAGCAGCTGGTGGACGCGCTGATGGCGGAGATCGAAAAGCTGTAAGGACATTCAGAATGGCGGGGCGGGGTCCGGCGCCCCGCCCCTTGTCGAAAAAACTCTTTTTTTACGAAACAAGATCTTTTTTTCAAGGGGTTTAACAC
>NZ_JBQHUP010000004.1:0-87904 GCF_052065175.1 Dysosmobacter sp. HCP28S3_G4
CCCCCCCCCCCCCCCCCCCCCCCCCCCCCCCCCCCCCCCCCCCGTTTTAAATGATACGGCGACCACCGAGATCTACACAACAGAACACTCGTCGGCAGCGTCAGATGTGTATAAGAGACAGGTGGATCCACGCAGCCGCCGGTCTTTTTCGCCGGACATCAGTTCTCTCTCCGTCCGTAAAATTTTACGGACAGCGGCACGGACACCGCCGTCAGCACTGCCGCGGCGATGGCAGCGATGGGCAGGACCGCCTGCCGGAACGCCATAGAGGAATATCCCTCCGACGCGGATACCGCGATGGTGCTGATGGCTCCGGCGCCGCCGCACACCAGAAAGATGATGAGGAACATGGTCAGCCGCCCCTTCTCCACGCCGAAGCGGAACAGCAGCGGCAGGGAGATGGACATGATGCCCAGGCCGCAGCATACGGACAGCAGCACCGTCGTCAGGGAGAATCCGCCGTTGACGCCCAGCAGGGAGACGGCGCACTGGATGGGCACAGAGATCACCGTGGCTCCGGCGATGCACAGCCAGCCAAACACGTACTTGCTCAGCACCAGATCCCGGGCGGAGTAGGGCATCATGGCCGCCAGCTGATCCCATTTGCTGCGCTCATCGTAAGCCATGGCGGTGTAAGGCAGCATGGCGGCATAGACGATGGCGAAGATGTTGTTGAAGGCAGAGGGAATGGCGGAGAAGATCACGATGAGAAACAGGAAGTACTTCATCTGCTTCCAGATCACGCAGGTGTCCTTTAAGAGCAGGGCTTTCATCATTTCGCTCCTTTCACGGTAAACAGGATGATATCCTCGATAGTGGCCCGCTCCAGCAGGAACCCGGCGGGCACCTCCGCCCGGCGCACCAGCGCCCGGACACCGCCGTAGCTGCCGTCCTCCCGGTACACCACTGCCTCCGGCCGCAGGCTGTCCGCCTGCTCCACCGTGCCGGTGAAGATGCCGTACGCCTCCAGCAGCCGGTCCTTTTCGTCGCAGAACAGCAGACGCCCCTGGTGGAGAAAGGCGATGTAGTCGCACAGCTTCTCCAGATCGCTGAGGATGTGGGAGGAGATGAGGATGGAGTGTTCCTCGTCCCGGGCAAACTCGGAGAAGAAGATATTCAGGATCTCATCCCGGACGATGGGGTCCAGACCGGCGGTGGCCTCGTCCAGGATCAGCAGCTTCGGGTCATGGCTCAGGGCCACGGCGATGGCCAGCTTCATCTTCATGCCCCGGGAGAAGTCCTTGAACTGCCGCTTTTCCGGCAGCTGGAACCGGTCCAGATAGGTGCCGTATTTCGCCGGGTTCCACCGGCGGTAGGTTTTGGCCATGATCTTCCCCACCTGGTCCACGTTCAGGACCTCTGGGAAGTAGGCCTCGTCCAGCACCACGCCGATGTCGTCCTTCACCGCCAGGAACTCCGGCGACGAGGCGTCCGTACCCAGCACCCGGACGGTGCCGCTGTCCGGCCGCAGGGCGTTCATGATGAGACGGATGGTGGTGGATTTTCCGGCGCCGTTCTCGCCCACCAGGCCGCAGATGGTGCCCCCCGGCACCGTCAGGCTCAAGTCCTGAATGGCGAAGTCGCCGAAGCTCTTGTTCACATGAGACAGCTCAATGGCATTCATTGCGTTTCGTCCTCCTCTGACAGGATGCGGAGCGTTTCAAGCAGCTCCTCTCGGGACAGTCCGCAGGTCCGGGCCAACTGGACCGCCGCCGACAGATGTCCCTCCAGTTCCTTCAGTTTCTGTTCCCGGATCAGGTCCAGATCCTTTTCCGCCACAAAGCAGCCCTTTCCGGCCACGGTGTACACGTAGCCCTCAGCCTCCAGCTCGTCATAGGCCCGCTTGGTGGTGATGACGGAGACCTTCAGATCCTTGGCCAGCGCCCGGATGGAGGGCAACAGCGCCCCCGCCTCCAGTTCACCGGCCACGATCTGGGCCTTCAGCTGGGTGCAGATCTGGTCGTAGATGGGTTGATCGGATGTATTTCGGATGATGATTTCCATGGATGGGTCCTCCGTTCGTACTGTACATGTACAGTATATACAGTATAAACAGTTTGTCAAGAGGGTACGGAATGTTTTTTCAGAAAATTTCCCCGGTTTCAAAAATCAGACAGATTTTTCCCGTCGTATCCCATTGAAAAAAACAGCCCGTATGATAGAATAACCGTGCCAAATGACTTTTCCACGCCTTTGATTCCGGCATTTATGGACTTTTGAGAGGAGGGAGCGCCGGTGGAGATCATCCAGGGAAACTGCAATCTGCTGCTGATCTGGCAGCCAAACGGGACCGGCGTCACCCTTCTCCGGGCGGAGACCTGGGACAGCCGGGCGGTGATCCCGGAGACCGTCGCCGGACGGCCGGTGACGGCCATCGGCCACCATGCCTTCACGCCGGGCCGGGCCGCTCCGGCGGGGGAACAGCTGCGGATCACCTGCGGCCCCGTCAGTGGCGAGCCGGACAACGCCCGCATGACAGAGCTGGTCCTGCCCCGGACGGTGGAGTCCGTGGGGGATTACGCCCTGTACAACTGCGCCGGGCTGAAGACACTGGAACTCCATGACACCGCAGTTCGGTGGGGCGGCAGCGTCTTCATGAACTGCCGCCTGCTGGATACCTTTATTCTCCATCTGGCGGATGAAAAGGCCCGGCTGCTGAGCTACTTTGCCGGAGAGCTGACCCGGGAGCTGGACGTCTCCATGACCTATCCCGACGGCTCCCGGATCCGGCTGATCTTTCCGGAATTTCTGGAATCCTATGAGGAGAACTGTCCGGCCCACCACTTCGACTACAACATCTTCGGCGCCGGGTATCCCTATCACCACTGTTTCCGGGACCGGGCGTTCTCTCCCGCCGACTTTGACGCCCTGTGGCCGGACTTTCTGAAAACAGAACACGACGGGGACTGCGCCCTGCGTCTGGCCTGGTGGCGGCTCCGTCTGCCCAGGGGTCTGGGTGATGAAGCGGCGGCACGGTATCTCGGTTACCTCCGGAGCCGTGCCGGGGACACGCTGGACTGGCTGCTGTCCCGCCGGGACATGGAGGGCTTTGCCTGGTTCCTGTCCGCCGCGCTGCCGGAAAAGCCGGTTCTGGAAGCGGCCTGCGAGCAGGCCCGTCAGCGGCGAAGCCCGGAGGCCCAGGCGCTGCTGCTGGAACAGCTCCACCGCCGCTTTCCGGCAGGCCGGAGCAAACGGTTCGCACTTTGAAAAATTAGGAATTAGAGATTAGGAATGAGGAATTGAAGGGTTCCCGCCCCGGAATATTCTGAAATTCGTCCGGCGAAGCCGGACACCGTCATTCCTAATTCCTAATTCCTCATTCCTAATTGAAAAGGACGGTCTATGGACAAACAGAAAACCCTCACCGAGATCGGTCTGGACATTCTCAATGCCGCCCGGAACGAGCTCTATCTGAACCTCCCCTATCTGGACACGGCGCTGTGCGGGCTGGCGTTCCGGCCCGGAGACGGCGTCACGGTGACGCTGGCCGCCGACGGGGAGTCGCTGTACTACGACGGCGGCTATCTCTCCGACCGGTATCTCCGGTCCCGAACCGGGATGAACCGCATCTATCTCCACGTGATCCTCCACTGTATGCTGCGGCATCTGGCGAAAAAGCAGGGAAAGATCCCGGAGCTGTGGGATCTGGCCTGCGACATCGCCGTGGAGAGCGTGCTGGACGGGCTGGACTATCCCTGTCTCGGCACCGGCAATGCCCCCCAGCTCCGGGGCAAGTGGTACGGCATCCTCCGGGAGGACATGCCGGTGCTGACGGCGGAGGGCATCTACCGCGCCCTGCTGCGGCGGGATGTGGATGAATATGAGCGCGCCCGGCTCCAGCGGGAGTTCTTCGCCGACGACCACGGCCTGTGGTGTCCCCAGAGCCGGGAGGATCAGGAGCGCAGCGACCGGCAGGACCGGAAGTGGCAGGGCGCGTCGGAGCGGACCCAGACGGGTCTGGAGACCGTTCTGGCGGGACAGGCCGTGGGCGGAGAGGCCATCTGCCAGCAGATCCGGGTGGCCAACCGGCCTTCGGTGGACTACCGGGCCTTCCTGCGGCGGTTCGCCGTGCCCCGGGAGGTCCTGGCGGTGGACGGCGACGCCTTTGACTACGGCTTCTACTCCTACGGCCTGCGGTTGTACGGCAACATGCCCCTGGTGGAGCCGCCGGAGACCAAGGAGGAAAAGCGCATCGAGGACTTCGTCATCGCCGTGGACACATCCATGTCCACCTCCGGGGAGCTGGTGCGGCGGTTTCTGGAGATCACCTATTCCATCCTCCGCAGCACCGAGACCTTCACCCGGAAGGTGAACATCCGCATTATCCAGTGCGACGATCAGGTGCGGTCTGACCAGGTGATCCGCGACCTGTCGGAGCTGAAGGAGTATATGAAGCGGTTTGAGCTGTCCGGCGGCAGCGCCACGGACTTCCGGCCCGTGTTCCGGCATGTGGCGGAATTGATGGAACAGGGCGCCTTTGCCCATCTGCGAGGCCTGCTCTACTTCACCGACGGCATGGGCATCTATCCCAAAAAGCGGCCGCCCTATGAAGTGGCCTTCGTCATGCCGGGAGAACCGGCCATGGCGGTGGAGGTGCCCCCCTGGGCCATCCGTCTGGATCTGACGGAGCCGGAGCTGGAGGATGCCGCCAACCAATCCGGCTGGGAGCCGGACGAGAGCGATCTGGCGGAGCTGCCGGAGCTGTGACCAATGTTTTCTGAGAAAGATTTGAGGATACGGGCATGAATATCAAACAGGCAAAAGAGGAAATTCAGAACACCCTGCGGGCGTATCTGACCAAGGACGAGCTGGGGAACTATCTCATCCCCTCCGTCCGCCAGCGGCCCGTGCTGCTGATGGGCCCTCCCGGCGTGGGAAAGACCCAGATCATGGAGCAGATTGCCAGGGAGATGGGCGTGGGGCTGGTGGCGTACACCATCACCCACCACACCCGCCAGAGCGCCGTGGGCCTGCCCTTCATTGAGAAGCGGGTCTACGGCGGACAGGAGTTCTCCGTCACGGAGTACACCATGAGTGAGATCCTGGCGTCGGTGTATGATCTGATGGAGCGCACCGGCCTGCGGGAGGGCATCCTGTTTCTGGACGAGATCAACTGCGTCTCCGAGACGCTGTCCCCCATGATGCTGCAATTCCTGCAATGCAAGACCTTCGGCAACCAGCGTCTGCCGGAGGGGTGGCTCATCGCCGCCGCGGGCAATCCGCCGGAGTACAACCGGTCCGTCCGGGACTTCGACGTGGTGACGCTGGACCGGGTGAAGCGCATGGACGTGGAGGCGGACTTCTCCGTCTGGAAGGAGTACGCCCGGAAGCGCGGACTCCATGGTGCCGTCATCTCCTATCTGGACATCAAGAAGGAGAACTTCTACCACATGGAGACCACCGTAGACGGCATGCAGTTCGCCACCGCCCGGGGCTGGGAGGATCTCAGCGAGCTGCTGTACGCCTATGAGAAGCTGGGCATTCCTGTCAATGCCCAGGTGGTGGGTGAGTATATCCAGCTGCCCCGCATCGCCCGGGATTTTGCTAACTACCTGGAGCTGTACTACAAATATCAGCGGACGTACCACGTGGAGGACATCCTCCGGGGCAAGTGGCCCGGCTCCACGGTTCTGGAGCTGCGGGCCGCCCCCTTTGACGAGCGGCTGGCGGTGCTGGGCCTGCTGCTGTCCCGGCTGACGGAGGCCGCCGGAAAGACCCGGCGGCAGGACGCCCTGACGGAATCCCTCCACGGGGCGCTGCTGGAGGTCCGGGACCGGGCCGATGGGACCGCCGCCCAGGCGGTGCTGGAGTCGCTGGCATCCGGGGAGCGGGACGCCCTTCGCCGTGCCGCCGACGCCGGGCAGCTGGACAAGGACCGCCGGGACGCCCGTCTGCGGGTCATCCGGGCGCTGGAGGACTATCAGCAGCGGCTGGTCCGGGAGGTCGTCCCCGACAGCGAGGCCATGGACACCCTGCGGGACTGGTTCGGCAGACAGGTGGACGCCCGGGCGGCCCTGGGCGATGAGACCGGTTCCATGTTCGACAGCGCCTTCCGGTTCCTGGAGGAGACCTTCGGGGACAGTCAGGAACTGGTGCTGTTCGTCACGGAGCTGACCGCCGGGCCGGACACCTCCTGGTTCGTGGAGAATTTCGGCTGCGACGCCTATTTCCGCCACAACAAGGAGCTGCTGTTCGACGACAGCCGCCGCCGGATCAGCGCGGACATCGCCGCGGCCCGTCAGGCGGGCGGTGCGTCCGTACCGGAAATTTGATCGTCTGATCAGAGAGGAGCGCAAGCTTTGGAGACGGAGAAGCTGCTGAATTTCTGCTGTACCATCGGCCGGGATCTGATGCAGAACGGCGCGGAGATCTTCCGGGTGGAGGAGTCCATCCAGCACATTCTGAACGCCTACGGATGCGCGGATACAGAGGTGTTCGCCATCCCCTCCTGCATCATCGTCAACATCCAGGAGGGGGAGCGGAACTACACCAAGTCCGTCCGCATCAAGACCGCCGCCAACAACCTCCGCAAGCTGGACAAGCTCAACGCCCTGTGCTGGGACATCTGCCGGGACACGCCTCCCATGGAGGAAAACCAGCGGCGGCTGGCGGAGGTCATGGCGGAGCCCCGGTATCCCCTGACGGTCAGCTATCTGGCCTATGGGCTGACGGCGTTCTTCTTCACCCTGTTCTGGGGCGGGCGGTTCACTGACGCGCTGGCGGCCTTTCCCTGCGGACTCATCATCAAATGGACGCTGTCCTCCATGGGACGGGTCCGGGCCAATGTCTTTTTCACCAATCTGCTGGCCGGTATGCTCATGGCTTTGCCGCCGCTGCTGCTTCTCCGCTGGGGTGTTGGGATCGATGCGGACAAGTGCATCATCGGCGCCATGATGCTGCTGGTGCCGGGGATCGCCATCACCAACGTCATCCGGGACGTTCTGGCGGGCGACTTCCTGACGGCAGTCACCCGTCTGGCGGAAGTGCTGATCGTAGGCTTTGGCATCGCCGTGGGCGTGGCGCTGGCGATTACCGCTGTGCGGTTCGCCCTTCCGGCGGCCGCCGGCCTGGCATGAAGGGAGGGAACTCTCTGTGCTGAAAACCTTTCTGCCCTGTCTCTGGGCATTTCTGGCCTGTCTGACCTTCTGCTTTGTGTTCGAGCTGCGGCGGTGGCGGTTCATCCTGGCTGCCAGCTTCACCGGGGCAATGGGTTGGCTGGTGTATCTTCTTCCGGACAATTGGGGCAGCGTGGCCCGCTTCCTGACCGCCACCGTGGTGGTGGCGGTGCTGTCGGAGATCTTCGCCCGCATCCTGAAAACCCCCGCCACCATCTTCCTGATCATCGGCATCATCCCCATGGTGCCCGGCGGCGGCATCTACTACACCCTGGAGGCTCTCATCAACGGGGATATGCCTCTGTTCGTCCAGCGGGGCATGGAGACGGCGGCTTCCGCCGGAGCCATTGCCGTGGGCTGCTCCCTGGTGAGCAGCGTGGCCCGCATCATCGCCCTGCTGCGGCGGGAGCGGGAGAACAGGCAAAACCGAAACACGATATAAAAAAGACCCGCCGCGAAACGCGGCGGGTCCTCTGTATTCGGTATCCGGTTTTACGCTCAGCCCTCGCAGACGGGAACGATCCAGCCCTTGGTGTCGGGCAGCTTGCCCCACTGCATGCCGGTCATGGTATCGTACAGCTTCTGGGTGACGGGGCCGATCTTGCCCTCGGAGATGAAGACCTTGTCGCCCTTCCAGTCCAGCTCCTTGACGGGAGAGACAACAGCGGCGGTGCCGGTGCCGAAGACCTCTTCCAGCTTGCCCTCGTGGCCGGCCTTCATGACGTCCTCGATGGCCAGCTTGCCCTCGATGACCTCATAGCCCCAGTCACGCAGCAGCTCAATGCAGCTGCGGCGAGTGACGCCGGGCAGCACGGTGCCGTTGCAGGCGGCGGTGTAGATCTTGCCGTCGATCTTGAACATGATGTTCATGCTGCCGACTTCCTCAACGTACTTCTTCTCCACGCCGTCCAGCCACAGCACCTGGGCGAAGCCCTGCTCCTCGGCCATCTCGCCGGCCTTGATGGAGGCAGCGTAGTTGCCGCCGCACTTGGTGAAGCCAGTCAGGCCAGGAGCGGCGCGGATGTACTCATCCTCGACATAGATCTTCACGGGGTTGATGCCCTCGGCATAGTAGGCGCCGGAGGGAGCGCAGATGATGCAGAAGGTGTACTTCTTGCTGGCGTGGACGCCCAGACCCACGTCGGTGGCGAACACGAAGGGACGGATGTACAGGGAGGCGCCGTCAGAGTGGGGCACCCAGTCCTTCTCCACTTCCACCAGGGCCTTCACGGCCTGAATGTAGTCCTCCACGGGGATCTGGGGGATACACAGACGGTCAGAGGAGTCCTGCATACGCTGGGCATTGCACTCCGGACGGAACAGCTGGATCTTGTTGTCCGCGGTGCGGTAGGCCTTCATGCCCTCAAAGATCTCCTGCGCATAGTGGAACACCACGCAGGCGGGATCCAGAGCAAAGGGGGCATAGGGGACGATGCGGGCGTCGTGCCAGCCCTGTCCCTTGTCATAGTCCATCAGGAACATATGATCGCTGAAGATCTTGCCGAATCCCAGCTTGCTCTCGTCGGCGGGCTTCGTCTTCGGCGCGGTGGTCTTGGTGATTTTGATGTCCAACATGTGAATACGCTCTCCTTTAAAATATAATGATGAATTTCTCTCTTCGTCCCACAAAAAAAGCTCCCGCCATATCCTGTTCTCCAGGAGAGGCGAAAGCTGAACTTCCGTGGTACCACTCTCGTTGGCGCGCCGGCGCGGCCGCTCGAATGCCCCTGTATCGGGAGGCGCCCGATCCGGTCTACTGGGGAACATGGTTCCCGTTGGGCGGACTGCTCACGGGTGAGATCCCACAGAAGCCGCTCTGCTGCCTCGCACCGTAACGGCAGCTCTCTGAGAGGGCGGACCCTTCCGGGACATGTCCCGTTCATTGCATCAACGATATACCCCTTTTATACGCCCGCAAGCCGGCAAAGTCAACTGTTTTTTTGCGGTGCGGCAAAAATTTGGGGATTTTTGCCCGAAAATCGCCGTTCCAAACGCGCAGACGCCGCCGGGCCGGAAGCTCTTCCAGTCCGGCCCGGCGCGGTCTTTTCATCCGTGTCTATTGGGCGCAGGCGATACCCGCCTCCAGCGCCTTCATATTCAGGGGCACCAGTTTTGCCTTGGGTCCGGTGAACATGTGCTCGATCATGGCCCGGACGGTCTCCGGCTTCAGCGCGCCGGTGGCGCCGATATAGGCGCCCAGCATCACCATGTTGCCCACCTTGGGGTTGCCGATCTCATAGGCGATCTCCGCGCAGGGGACGTATTCCACCTTCAGGTCAGGCCGCTCCACCCGGTCCTTCACCACGGAGCTGTTGACGAACACCAGTCCGCCGGACTTCACCATAGGGACGAACTTCTCCAGGGAGGGTGCGTTCATGGCGATGAGCTCCGTGGGATAGGTGAACAGCGGAGAGCCCACGGGCTTTGTGGACAGCACCACGTGGCAGTTGGCGGTGCCGCCCCGCATCTCGGGGCCGTAGGACGGCGCCCAGGTGACCTCCAGGCCCTCGGCCATACCCGCCTCCACCAGATTCTTGCCGATGGCCATGACGCCCTGTCCGCCGAAGCCGGAAATGATGATCTCCTTTTTCATCTTATTTCACCTCCGCAGCTTCCTCCGCACCGACGTCCTTGATGACGCCCAGCGGATAGTAGGGCACCATGTTGTCCAGCAGCCACTGGCGGGCCTTCAACGGGGTCATGCCCCAGTTGGTGGGACAGGTGGACAGCACCTCCACAAAGGTGAAGCCCTCTCCCGCCAGCTGCTTCTGGAACGCCTTCTTGATGGCGGCCTTTGCCTTGTTCAGATGGGGGATGTCGGTGACGCAGACCCGTTCGGCGTAGACGCAGCCGTCCAGAGTGGACAGCATCTCCGCCACCCGGATGGGCATGCCCGCCTGCTCCCGGGTACGGCCCAGGGGGGACGTGGTAGTCCGCTGACCGATCAGGGTGGTGGGAGCCATCTGGCCGCCGGTCATGCCGTAGATGGCGTTGTTGACAAAAATGGTGGTAAACTTCTCACCCCGCATGGCGGCGTGGACAATCTCGCCGGCGCCGATGGAAGCCAGGTCGCCGTCGCCCTGATAGGTGAACACCGGCGTGTTGGGATGGGTCCGCTTGATGCCGGTGGCCACCGCCGGAGCACGGCCGTGGGCGGCCTCCAGCATATCGCAGGCGAAGTAGTTGTAGGCGAACACAGAGCAGCCCACGGGGCAGACGCCGATGGTCTCGTCGATGATGCCCAGCTCCTCCATGACTTCTGCCACCAGCTTGTGAATGATGCCGTGATTGCATCCAGGGCAGTAGTGCAGCTCCTTATCCGTCAGTCCCTTGGACTTCTGATATACGATGGCCATAGGTTCACGCCTCCTTCAGCGCCGCCTTGGCGGCTTCCACGATCTCCTCCACGCTGGGGATGGCGCCGCCGGCGCGGCCGACGAAGCGGATGGGCTTCTGTCCCTCCACGGCCAGACGGACGTCGTCCAGCATCTGACCGGAGGAGCTGAGCTCCACATCCAGGATGACCTTCACGTGGTCCTCTCCCGCCAGATCATGCAGTGCCTTCTCCGGGAAGGGCCACAGGGTGATGGGACGGAACAGTCCGGCTTTGATCCCCTCCTCCCGCAGCAGCTCCAGCGCGGTGAGGGCGATGCGGGCGGGGGTGCCGTAGGCGGTGATGACCAGTTCGGCGTCCTCGCAGTCCCGCTCCTCCCAGCGGACCTCGTTTTTCTTCATTGCCTGATACTTCTCCTCCAGATGCACGTTGTGATGGTCGCATTCATCCGGGTCGATGTACAGGGAGTTGATGATATTGGTGTGGTCCCGGCCATGGCGGCCGGAGGCGGCCCAGTCCTTGGGCGGCAGGTCCCGCTTGGGCACCTCATGCCAGACGATGGGCTCCATCATCTGGCCGATGAGGCCGTCTGCCAGGACCACCACCGGGTTGCGGTACTGGTCGGCGATGTCGAAGGCCTCCTGAACGAAGTCCACCGCCTCCTGGACGTTGGAAGGCGCCAGCACCACCGTGCGGTAGTCGCCGTTGCCGCCGCCCCGGGTGGCCTGATAGTAGTCGCCCTGGCCGGGCTGGATGGTACCCAGGCCCGGTCCGCCCCGCATGCAGTTGACGATGACCGCCGGCAGCTCCGCGCCGGCCAGGTAGGTGATGCCTTCCTGCTTCAGGCTGATGCCTGGGGAAGACGAGGAGGTCATGGCCCGCATACCGGAGCCCGCGGCGCCGTACACCATGTTGATGGCGGCCAACTCCGACTCGGACTGGACGAAGATCCTGCCATGTTCCGCCATGTGCAGGGACATGTACTCCGGCACCTCGCTCTGGGGGGTAATGGGATAGCCGAAATAGGCGTCGCAGCCCGCCCGGATGGCGGCCTCCGCGATGGCTTCATTTCCTTTCCAAAGTTCTTTCTCCACGGATACACATCCTCCTTTCAGAATCTCTCCACGGTGATGACGGAGTCGGGACAGATCTTCGCGCAGCTGGCGCAGGCGACGCACTGGGTGATATCGGTGACGTGGGCGGGGTGATAGCCCTTGTGGTTGATGGCGTCCTGGTCGATGGCCACGATGTGCTTCGGACAGACGGCAGTGCAGAGTTCGCACCCCTTACAGCGGTCGGAATCAAAGGTAATTTTTGCAGTCATACCTGAGGTCCTCCTTCCCTTTTGCCGGTGGGGAGCACTTCCCACGGCTTTTTCATTCGGATGGTAATGGGATACACCGGCGCGTCCCAGCCGTCCAGCTGGGCGGCCACGCCCTCCTCCGCCACATGGCACAGGACGGGCAGCCTCGTCTCCCGGGACAGCTCCTCCGCCAGACGGGCTCCCTTGCGGACCTCCTCCGGCGTGGTCTCCCCGCATAGGTGGGTGTTGTTGACGATGCCGCCGCACCGCAGGCCCGTGACAGCCTCGATGCCCCGGAGACAGGCAAGGGCCCGCTCCGGCGTCCGGACCTCCGGCCGGTTGGCGTTGGAGACGAAGATCATCTGATAGTCCTCCCGGAGGATCTGGGGCTGGAACCGGGCCAGCACCCGGGCGCCGTCCGGGTCGCCGCCGATGTCCAGCACGCCCCGGCAGGTCTGGTCCTGAAAGACCGTCAGCAGCTCCGCCGGAAGGGCGGGGACGTCCGCGTCGGAACACGCCTGGGAGGAGGTAATGACCTGTACGCCGGCGGCTGTCAGTTCCCGCTTCCGTTCACGGGACCGGAAATAGGGGTTCACGATGTCTAGGTCCGCCAGGCGGACCTTCTCCCCGGCTTCCGCCAGATCAAGCGCCAGATTTACGGAAAATTCCGTCTTTCCTGTGCCGTAGTGTCCGGTGATGATCAGCAGACGGTGGAGTGTGATCTGCGCTCCGTGGAGCCTCATACCCGTTGTCCCCCCTTTCTGTCCGTTTTCGGAAAATTATATTGTATTACTAATTTATATGTTGTATGATGTCATTGTATAGTAATCGAAGTAATATGTCAATTGACATCTTGTACTTTTTGACAAAATCGTTTATATTTAAAATGACGAAGGGAATTGCGTGCGACGCGCGGAATACGGAGGGATATCACAATGAGCGAAACGAAGAAAATCAAGCTGTCGGAGCGGACGGCAGACCGCCTGTATGAGATGATCGCGGAGGAGAAGATCTATCCTCCCGGCAGCAAGCTGCCCAATGAGAATGAGCTGTCCCTGGCGCTGAATGTCAGCCGCACCACCCTTCGGGAGGCCATCTCCTTTTTGGTGGCCCAGGGCGTTCTGGAGATCCGCCGGGGCAAGGGCACCTTTGTCTCCCCGGACCTGCCGGAGGAGGCGGTGGATCTGTCGGTGCTGCAGACCATGCACTCCCGGGTCCGGGCCAAGGACCTGTTTGAGATGCGGCTGATTTTTGAGCCGGCCACCGTGGCGCTGGCCTGCCGCCGGGCCAGCGACGAGGAGCTGGAGGTCATCCGGAAGAAGGCCCTGCGGGTGGAGACCACCGCAGCTCAGGGAGGAGACTGGGCTTTGGCGGACCAGGAGTTCCACCTGGCGCTCATCAAGGCGTCCCACAATGAGTACATGCGGCGGCTGTATCCCATCATCAACAGCGCCGTCAACGAGATCATGCAGATCTCCCAGAGCCGGAAGATGATGCAGGACATCGCCCTGCAGGATAACCGGCTGATCCTGGAGTTCCTGCTGGCCCGGGACAGCGACGGCGCCAGCTACGCCATGAGCATCCATATGAAGCATCTCATCCAGACTCTGGATTGAGCCTTCCGGCGTCCGTCTCCCCTTTTACATCCAAAAATCGCATTCAAAGCGGAAATGCGCCCTTTTCAGCCCCCGCCGGACCCATCCGCGCGGGGGCCTTGTCTCATCCTGTCGGACATCGTCACGCGTTGTCTGCTATTCACCAGTGATGTCTTTGGTTAGAAAACACAAAAAACTTAAAAATCTTTTAGCATTTCAACGGAATCATTTGTTTGAGTTATACGATTTCGTTGCTGAAATAAACAATTATTTTTGGCTTATTCACAAATTGTACACAAATTTGGAAAGACCCCCTTAACAAATTCGTCGAAAGCGTGTATAATAACGAAATGTGAACGCCCAGATTTTTGTGGTGTTTTTATAAAAAGCAGATGTCTCCGAAGGAAGGGCAGGCAGGGAACTGATTTATGGATATGACCATGCAGGAGCGGCTGGACAAGCTGCTGAACGCATATTCCCATCATTACGACATCGCACGGGAAGTAACGGTGGACGGCGGTTCTTTTCCCGCCACGGCTTTCTTCTTTCTCCGGGATGAGAACTATCTTCTCAGCAAGAAGCATGTGCTCAGCGCCGTGGAGAATCACGAATACGTCTATTTCTATCTGACAGAGCATCTGGACGCGCAGGAAGCGCAGAAGCAGATCTATCTGTCCATGAAGGCGGGCATGAGCAACGTCAAGCCCCACAAGGAGCACATGTCCTCCTTTGTCACACTGGTGATCCTGGCGGACACCATCGATCCGGAGGCAAAGGCCCTCATCAAAAAGACCCGCTTCCGCAAATACTTTCGGCTGGCACTCCATGGCTGGATGGAGTATCACATAGCAGCAATGGAAATCTCGACAAACAGCTTCCTTTCCAATCCAGCCGGCAAGGAAGCGCGCAAGCTCCTGGAGAGGAACTTCCCCTCCGGGGAAAAATAAGAAGGGAGAGTATATCTAATGAATGGCTTAGTACTGCTCATCATTGGCGTTGCGCTGCTGGCCTGCGGTTACATTTTCTATGGCCGCTGGCTGTGCAAGCAGTGGGGCGTCGGTGAAACCAACGAAGCTACCCCCGCTCATACCATGGAAGATGGTATCGACTATGTTCCCGCTCCGGCCCCCGTCCTGATGGGCCACCACTTCTCCTCCATCGCCGGCGCCGGCCCCATCACCGGCCCCATCAGCGCTGCTGGTCTGGGCTTCGGCTGGCTGGCCTGCATGCTGTGGATCGTCATCGGCGGCATCTTCGTCGGCGGCGTCCATGACTTCGGCGCCCTGTTCGCCTCCGTCCGTCACGGCGGCCGCTCCATCGGCGAGATCATCTCCGCCAACATGAGCAAGCGCGCCAAGCGTCTGTTCATCATCTTCGCTTACCTGACCCTGATCCTGGTCGTGGCCGCCTTCGCCTCCATCGTGGCCGGCACCTTCGGTGCCACCTATGTGGACGGCGCTCTGGATGTTGCCGCTTCCACCAGCCAGGCCCGCGTTGCCATGGTGTCCATCCTGTTCATTCTGATCGCCATCGTCTTCGGCTTCTGCGTCTATCGCCGCAACGCTCCCATGAGCGTCGCCTCCGTGGTGGGTGTCGTCGCCATCGTGGCCATCATCGCCATCGGCATGAACTTCCATCCCATCTATCTGTCCTCCAGCACCTGGATGTACATCGTTGGTCTGTACATCGTCATCGCTTCCGTCACTCCCGTGTGGATCCTGCTGCAGCCCCGTGACTATCTGTCCTCCTTCCTGCTGTACGCCATGCTGGCTCTGGCTGTGGTGGCCGTGTTTATGGCCCATCCCTCCATGGACAGCCTGCCCGTGATCCAGTCCGCGGAGTCCACTTCCCCCGTGTTCCCCGTGCTGTTCACCACCATCGCCTGCGGCGCCTGCTCCGGCTTCCACTCTCTGGTGTCCTCCGGCACCACTGCCAAGCAGCTGGATAAGGAAAAGGATGCCCGTCCCATCGCTTACGGCGGCATGCTGCTGGAGTGCGTCCTGGCCATCCTGACCCTGTGCGCTGTTGCTTATGCTTACAGCTGGAACGCTGCCAACCCCGATTCCGCTCTGAAGGGCGCTACCGCCATCTTCGGCGGCGGCATCGCCGGCATGATCGATCCCAGCCGCGGCGCCACCTATGACATTCTGTACACTCTGCTGGTCCTGACCTACTCCGCTTTCTGCCTGACCTCTCTGGATACCGCCACCCGTCTGGCCCGTTTCATGTTCCAGGAGTTCTGGCTGGACGGCTCCAAGGGTGAGACTCCCGAGAACGTCACCGGCTACAAGAAGGTCCTGACCAATCCCCTGGTTGCCACTCTCATCACCGTGGTCCTGGGTATCGCCCTCGGCATGCACGGCTATGCCAAGATCTGGGCGCTGTTCGGCTCCGCCAACCAGCTGCTGGCTGCTCTGGGCCTGCTGGCTGTGGCTACCTGGCTGGGCAACATCGGCAAGAACAACAAGATGTTCCTCATCCCCATGGCCTTCATGCTGTGCGTCACCATCGCCTCTCTGATCATCAACACCATCCAGCAGGCCGGTAAGATCTCTGCCGGCGGTGCTGACTGGGGCGCTTATGCGCAGGTCATCCTGGGCGTTCTGCTGGTGGTCCTGGCTGTCATTCTGGCCATTGAGGGCATTGCTACCATCGGCAATCAGCGCAAGAAGGCTGCTGCGAAGTAAGCAGTCCCCTCTGTGTCAAACGGCAGAGTTTTGCCAGTCTCCGCTGTTGTGAAGACACCCCGCTCCTTGGGAGCGGGGTGTCTTTTTTTGCGCGGGACCGGAGCTGTTCTTCTGTCGGTTTTGGAAATTTTTCGTTGAAAAGGGCGGGTACATATTTTTCGGACGGCAGCGCACAATAGAGTGCGGCGAAAGCCAACATTTCATCGTCAGGAGGAATTGAATCATGGCCATCGATAAGACCAATGACGGCTGCACCTGCACCCCCAACCAGAGCATCAAATGCACCGTCACCAGCTGCGCCAACCACTGCCAGGACACCGATTACTGCGGCCTGAACAGCATCACCGTGGGCACCCACGAGACCAATCCCACGCAGGTCCAGTGCACCGACTGCGAGAGCTTTAAGCTGAAGTAACGGCTGCACAGGAGGGGCGTGGCTCCGTTGCTTTCCGCTGTCTGCGGCGGCTGCCCTCTCGGCGAGGGAGCCGCCCCTCCGTCTGCTCTTCCGGCTGTCGGGGCGCCCGATTTACATATTCCAGAGAGGGGGCCTTTTATGACATCACCCTGGCGGGCACGGATCGCCGGTGCGGCGGCGGGGCTGGCCAACGGCCTGTTCGGCGGCGGGGGCGGCATGGTCTTTCTGCCGCTGATGAGCCGCGAGAAGGCATTGGACCGCCGCCAGCTGTTTGCCACCTGCGTGGGCGTCATCTTTCCGGTGTGCGCAGTCTCCGCCGCCGTCTATTTCCTGCGGGCGAAGCTGTCGCTGACAGAGGCCCTGCCCTATCTTCTGGGCGGACTGGCCGGGGGATGGCTGGGGGGAAAACTGTACGGAAAGGTCTCCACCAAAGTGCTGAAGTGGGTCTTTGCCGGCTTCCTCTTTTACGCGGGGGTGAAGTATCTGCTGTGAGCTGGCTGCTATCCTTTCTCTGCGGACTGGCGGCGGGCACCATCTCCGCCTGGGGCGTGGGCGGCGGAACGCTGCTTCTGCTGGTGATGACCCTGTTTCTGAACGTGGACCAGCGGACGGCTCAGGGCATCAACCTGCTGTTTTTTCTGCCCACCGCCGCCTCTGCACTGCTGTGCCACTGGAAAAATGGCTATCTTCACAAGCCCACGCTAAAAGCCGCTATCCCGGCGGCGGTCATCGCCGCCCTGCTGGGTGCCTGGGCCGCCACCAGTCTGGATGTGGATGTGCTGCGGAGGCCCTTCGGTGTGTATCTGCTGCTGTCCGGTGTGCTGCTGCTGTGGCCGAAGCGAGAAAACTGACCTGTCCGTGGGACAGGTCAGTTTTGCTATTACGATATGGTCTCCAGCAGATCCAGAACCACGGTGAGATATGCGTCCTCCCGCCAGATGGTCAGCTCCAGCTGGTCGCCGATGTTCAGCCCCCGGCGGATCCGCAGCAGGTCCTGGCTGGTCTTGACGGACTCGCCGTTGGCGGAGACGATATAGTCCCCCACCTGGACGCCGGCCCGGTCCGCCGCGGTGCCCTCCATCACACTGACCACCTCAATGCCCACCGTGCCGTCGGGCAGGATGTCGCCCAGCTGGCTGACGCTGACACCGATCTGGGGCTCCCGTCTCGCCTCGCCGAAGGCCAGCAGATCGTTGACAATGTCGCACATGGAGGCGGAGGGAATGGCGAAGCCCAGTCCCTCTACGCTGGAGAAGGAGGAACTCATCTTGATGGTGTTGATGCCCACCACCTGGCCGTAACAGTTGATCAGCGGGCCGCCGGAGTTGCCGGAATTCAGGGCGGCGTTGGTCTGCACCAGATTCATGGTCCGGCCGTCCACGCTGACGCTGCGGCTGATGGCGGAGACGATGCCGTCCGTGAACGTGCCCCGCAGCTCCACGCCCAGGGGATTGCCGATGGCGTAGACCTTGTCTCCCACGATCAGGGCATCCGAGCTGCCGATCTCCGCTGCGGGCAGGTCCTGTCCGTCGATCTTCAGCACCGCCAGGTCATTGTCCCGGTCTCCGGCCACGTAGGATCCGGCATAGACCATGTTGTCCGCCAGGATCACCTTGCAGCTATTGCTCCCCTCCACCACGTGGTAGTTGGTGAGGAGATAGCCGTCGGAGGTGAAGATGACGCCGGTGCCGATGGCGGAGCCCTTGTCCAGCTGGACCTGGATGGTCACCACGGCAGGGTTCACCAGCCGGTAGATCTCCTGGGCCGTTAGCTCCGGCCCATGGTCCGGCGCCATCCGGAGCGACACATTTCCCTCCGGCTCCCAGACCGACAGATGCACGCCCTGGTCGACGCTCTCCTCATCATAGCTGAAATAGAAGTTCTCCGGCATCTCCGGCTGATGGCTTTTCTGCCACAGCCAGGCCGTCGCCGATAGGCCCGCCACGATGGCGGCGCAGACGAGAAAGATCCACAGCCCCGTCTTTTTCCGCCGTTTTGGTGGCGGTGTCACCCACCGCACCCGTCCCGGCAGAGGCCGGTCCTGGACGTAGGTCTCCACCACTTCCTGAACAGGCAGCTGGAAGGTCTCCACGATCTCCCGGGGATCCCGCTCCTCCGGCGTCCGGTTCGTCATCTCCTGGTCCATCAGTTCCCCCGTTCCTCTTCCCGCAGAGAGAACGTGAAGGTGGTGATGCCGTTCTCACTGGTGACGTTGATTTTTTCCTTGTGCTGCTCCAGAATGGTCTTGACGATATAGAGGCCCAGGCCCACGCCGTCCTTGTCCTCGCTGCGGGACTTGTCGCTCTTGTGGAACCGCTCGAACAGCAGCGGCAGCTCCTCCGCCGGGATGGTCTCGCCCTGGTTCCGCACCGTCACCAGTGCCTTGCCGTCGATGGTGGTGACGCCCAGATACAGCGTGGAGCCGGGGGTTGCGAATTTGGCGGCGTTCTCCAGCAGATTGTAGATGACCTGGGTGATCATGTCATTGTCGCCCAGTACCAGAATGGGCACGTCGGGAATATCCGCCTCCACGTCCAGATTTCGGTCCGTGATCTTCTTCTCCATGGAGATCAGCACCCGGCGCATACTCTCGCACAGGTCGAAATGATTGCCGTTTTTCAGGGGGTCCATGGCCTGGAGCTGGCTGACGTCCAGCATCCGCCGCACCAGACGGCTCAGGCGGCGGCTCTCGTCGGAGATGATCTGCAAATACTGCCGCTCGTTCTCCGGCGGGATGGTGCCGTCCAGAATGCCGTCGGTGTAGCCGGCGATGGTGGTCATGGGGGTCTTCAGCTCATGGGAGATATTGGCGATGAACTCCCGGCGCTGCCGCTCCGTCTGCTGGAGGGACTCCGCCATGTTGTTGAAGGAGGCCGCCAGCTCTCCCACCTCGTCATTGCGGCCATAGTCCCGCATGCGGATGTCAAAGTCTCCGGCGGCGAACTGCCGGGTGGCCTGTGCCATCTCCCGGATGGGCTGGACCAGGCGCATGGTGGTGACGGAGGAGGCCATGAAGGCGATCATCAGCACCGCCAGGGATGTCATGATGAACAGTCCCGCGAAGCCCCGCCACATGGTGTCCAGTGGAAGGGTTCCTGCCACGGCGTAGACCACGCCTACGACGCCTATGTCCCCCAGTGCGGCGGGCACGCCCACGATGATCCGCTTCTCCGGATACACTCCGTCCAGACTGCTGCGGCTGGAGCAGCTGCCCTTGGACAGCACCGTCTCCGTCAGGTTCTGGGGCACCATGACGGTCTTCCCGGCCAGACTGGCGTCCGTGGACAGCAGCACATTGCCGTCGGTGTCGCAGATGAGGAAATCCACGTCCGACACGCTGGCGGCAAAGGAGGCCAGCTTCTGGAATTCGTCCTCGTTGAGGAAGCGGTTGTTCTGCAGATAATGGGCGGACAGGGACGCCACCGTTTTTGCCCGGACCAGAAGCTCCTCGCTCCGCTGCTGGCGGACATAGTTGTAGCTCAGGGAAAAGAAAGAGGCGCCCAGCAGCGCCAGTGTCAGCAGCACCATGCCCGCCGTGACGAACAGCTGCCGCCAGTACAGCCCCTGAAATCTGCGGCTGATCCTTTCTCTCATACGCGGTCTCCTTCCACCTCTATGGCCCGGGGGCCGAAAAAGCCGCGGCTTTTCCGGCTGCCTGCCAGTGTCCGCGGCTCCGCCGCGGAGATCATCCGTTCTTTTCCGCCGACTGGGCGCCCAGCAGCTCGAACTTGTAGCCCACGCCCCAGACCGTCTTCAGCGCCCACTGGTCGCTGACGTTCTCGATCTTCTCCCGCAGGCGCTTGATGTGGACGTCCACCGTCCGGCTGTCGCCGAAGTAGTCGAAGCCCCACACCTCGTCCAGCAGCTGGTTCCGGGTGTACACCCGGTTGGGCGTGGAGGCCAGATGGTACAGCAGCTCCAGCTCCTTGGGAGGCGTGTCGATCTTCTTACCGGCCACGATCAGCTCATAGGAGTCCAGGTTGATGACCAGCTTGTCGAACACCAGACGCTTCGTGGTGTCATTGGGGATCTCCGTCCGGCGGAGGACGGCGTTGATGCGGGCGATCAGCTCCTTCATCTCGAAGGGCTTCACGATGTAGTCGTCGGCGCCCATCTCCAGACCCTGGATGCGGTCAAAGACCTCGCTCTTGGCCGTCAGCATGATGATGGGCACCTTGCTGGTCTCCCGGATCTTGGCGCACACCGCCCAGCCGTCCATGACCGGCAGCATGATGTCCAGCAGGATCAGGTCCGGGGCTTCCTTCTGGAATTCCTCAACGGCCTTTCCGCCGTCTCCGGCGATCCGGACATCAAATCCCTCCTTCACCAGGTACATCTGGATCAGATCGGAGATGTGCTTGTCGTCCTCCACCACCAAAATATTGCGTGCCATGGTCTTTCCTCCCATCTCAGGGGGCCGGTTGGATCCGGCCTCTCTCTGTTTCCGTCCCCGCCGAGCAGCGGACCCGGCGGAAGTATTCCCAACACTTTCATTATATCCGGTTTTTACCCGGAATGTTGAATGGTTTGTAAATTTCCGCCAGTGCCGCCCTCAAACAGGCGTATCGGGCGGTCCGGATCTCTCAGGATGTCTCCCGCAGGCAGGAGAGCCGGTCTCCGGCCTCGGCGGTCAGGTCCAGCAGGGCCCGCAGGCCGGACTCCGACACCTGACTGCCCAGCCAGACCGTGACGCTGCTCCGCCGGGCGGTGATCTTGCTGAACAACGTCTTTGCGGCGGGAGTGCTCTTCAGTCCGAAGGCGGAAGCGTCCACCTGAGCGGACAGCACCCGGTAGCCTGCCGCTTCCGCCTGCATCCGTTCCTCCTGACCGGCGTTCTCCAGGACACACAGCCGGGTCTTGACGCCCGCCGCCTGCCACAGCGCCTCATTAGCCAGGCGGAGCTGCTCCGCCACCGGCGTCTCCAGGGCAGCGTCCGCAGCCAGGCCCAGCCCATGGCCGGAGACCGCGATGCGCCGCACCAGATTGCCGGAGGCGGCGATCTCCTCCATGGTCAGATAAAAGGTTCCGGCGGCGTTCTTTCTGTCCAGTATATCCAGCAGAGACTCCACGTTCTCGCGCTCGTCCGCCCGGAAGCAGAGATGGAGCGTCTGGCTGCCAGTGGCCGTCTGTCCGGCGCTGCCTCCGCTGCCGGTGCTGTTCTCAGGCTGCTGGGCGGTCTGTTCCGACTGGCTGGGTGCCGTCTTGGCGGCCATATACTGCTCGTAGACATACGCCATGTTGAACGTGGCGGCATCGTTGAACAGACGGTTGGACAGGACCGCGTTTTTGTCATAGACCCGGACCAGATAGCCCTTTTCCACCTTGGTGTTGGTATAGCTCATGTTGAAGTAGCTGCACACCAGACTCACCGGAAGGAACACCGTGCCGTTCCGCAGGATGGCCGGCGGATAGTAGCCGAAGCCGTCACTGTCATCCACCGTGTTTTTGGCCAGATCGAAATACAGCGCGCAATTAGCGGTCTCCCGGGAGTAGACGCCCGCCAGCTGCTTGGCGGCATTGTAAAAAGAGCCCACACTCAGGGTCTGGACGGAGAACACCGTGCTGGCCACGTACAGGTATCCGTTGGCCCAGAAGGGCATGGTGGCGTCGGACAGCTCCAGCATGGTGTCGTTGGCGGCGGTGAAGTACACATTCCCCGCTGCCTCAGCGGAGGGCGCGGCCATCCCCGCCAGCAGCATCAGTATGCACACCAGCGCCAGCAGTTTTCGTCTCATGAGCCCTCCCCCTTTCCGGTGCTTTCTCCGATCCTTGGAATATGATATTTTACCACATTCGGAGAGGGCTTGTAAAGGGAAGGACGGGTCTTCCCGGTTTCTTCCATACCGGTAAAAACCGCGCCCCGGTCCGATGGACGGACCGGGGCGCACTCCGAATGCTGTCTTACTTCTCCTCGTAGAGCTCAATGATGGCGTCGTCCTGGATGACGAAAGCCAGACGGACGGTGTCGCTCAGCGCCTCCGGCCCGAAGATGACCTGCTGGGCCTGGGCGATATACGGATCCATGTCGTCCACCTTGTAGGCCACATGGGGCTGCTTGGAGAGAATCTCCGGAAAACGGGTGCCCTCCTCGAACTTCAGATACTCGATCTTGTAGTCGTATGCGTCAACGCTCTCGTTGACCCAGAACTTGCCCCACTCGTTGTAGACCATGTTGGGCTTCTTGTTGAGAACGGGGATGCCGATGTGCATATATTCAGCTGCCATAGGGGACCCTCCTGTCTTTCTTATTTGGAAGCCAGCTCCTGATAGAACTGATAGGCCTCCTTGTCCGTGAACTTCTCATGTACGATCTTGGCTACCGCCTGGCACATGGCGGCGGGATGCTCGCTCTGGAAGATGTTGCGGCCCATATCCACGCCCCGGGCCCCGTCGGAGATGGCCCGGTAGGCCATGGTCAGCGCCTCGTCCTCCGGCAGCTTCTTGCCGCCGGCGATGACGATGGGCACGGGACAGGCGGCCACCACCTTTTCAAAGTCGTCGCAGTAATAGGTCTTGACGAAGGACGCGCCCAGCTCCGCCAGCATCCGGGTGGCCAGCAGGAAATACTGGGTGGTGCGGGCCATCTCCTTGCCCACGGCGGTGACGCCCAGAACGGGGATGCCGTACCGCTCGCCGGCGTCCACGGCGCGGCAGAGCGTCTCCAGGGACTGGGCCTCTCCGGCGCCGCCGATGAAGCACTGGATGGCCACGGCGGAGGCGTTCATGCGGATGGCGGACTCCATGTCCGCGCCCAGGCCGTTGCCGGTGCTCATGTCGTCGATGAGGACGCTGGCGTCATGGGTGGCCCGCAGGCAGATGGGCTTGTTCACCGTGGGCGGGATGCAGGAGCGGATAGCGCCCCGGGTGGCCATCAGCACGTCGGCGTACTGGCACAGGGGGGCAATGGTGACGTCCATGCGCTCCAGGCCCGCGGTGGAGCCCATGATGTAGCCGTGGTCAAAGGCCAGCATGACCGTGTTGCCGCTGACGGGGTTGAACAGGCGGGAGAGGCGGTTCTTGGTGCCCCAGTCGCCGTGGCCCAGACCCTTGGCAAAAAAGCCCTGCTCCGGGGCGGGGATATTCAGGTGATAATCCTTGGCTGCCTTGTTTCCGATCGCATCTGCCATGTCGGTCACTCCTTGCTGAACGCGGGCGTGTGGGCGGGGGTGTTCCACAGGCGGAGCGTCTCATCGTCCCACTTGGCGATATTCATCTGGAAACCGGCGGCCTCCTGCACGGTGAGGATCTCGCCCACCATGTTGGCCACGACCTCCACGCCCTTGGCCTTCAGGAACTCCACAGTGTCCTTGAACAGCACCAGCATCTCCATCATGGTGGTGGCGCCGCAGCCGTTGATCATGACGAACGCCTTGTCGCCGGCCTTCAGCTCCAGGCTCTTGCACAGGGCCTCGGCCACCGCGGCCACAGTGTCCTTGGAGGACATCATGGGCACCCGGACGCCGCCGCCCTCGCCGTGCTGGCCGGCGCCGATCTCCATGAGATCCGTCTCGCCCAGGTCGCCGAAGGACATGCCGTTCTGGGGATGGGTGGCGTCGGTGGACTTGACGGTGATGGAGGCCATGTTGTCCGCATATTTCTGGGTGATCTCGGCCACCTCGTCCAGGGACTTGCCCTCCCGGGCCGCAGCGGCGGCCACATGGTACAGCGCCACCGCACCGGCCAGGCCGCGCTTGTTGTCCTCGCCGTTGGGATCGTACTGGATCTCCTCGCCGGTGACCACCTGCCGGACATTGAGGCCGGCCTTCTTGGCCAGCTTCATAGCCTGCTTGCCGGCCAGCTGGTCGCCGGCGTAGTTCAGGGTCAGCAGCAGCACGCCGTGGCCCTTGTCCGCCAGCTTCATGGCGTCAAACACCAGCTGGCCGTTGGGGGCGGCGAAGATGTCGCCCACCGCTTGGATGTCCAGCATGCCCTTGCCCACGAAGCCCGCCTGAGCAGGCTCATGGCCGGAGCCGCCGTAGGTGACGATGGTGACGCGGTCCGCATCCGCCAGATCCTTGCTGATGACCAGATGGCTGTCCACGTCCAGGATGTCGCTGTGCGCCAGTCCCAGGCCGGTCAGTTCCTCATCGGTGACGGTCTCGGGGCGTTGATAAACTTTTTCATTTTCATACAGGATACCTCCACTCAAAATTTGATCGTCTATCGCATCCCGCCCGTGCGGGAGAGAGGCTTTGTTCAGGCCTGCGCCAGCCCCTGGAAGAACCGGGCCATGGATGTGGCACCGGCGTCGGGCGTGCCGATGGTCTTGGTGCCGTAGCTCTTGGCCCGTCCGAATTTGGACACGAAGTTTTTGGAGTTCTCCGCGCCCTCGGTGGCGGCTTTGGCGGCGGCGGCAAACAGCTCGTCCGCGCTGTCCCCCTCGTAGGCGGCGATGGCCTCGCTGGCGGGGATCAGGGCGTCCATCATGGTCTTGTCGTCCACCTTGGCGCCGGACATGTCGTCGATCTCCTCAAACGCCTTGGCGAAGATGGCCTGGATGCCCGCCACGTCGATCTCGTCCTCATCCGGAGCGTCCTCCTGCATACCGTCCAGCCATGTGTTCCAGAGGGGGACGGCGCTGCCGCCGTTCAGGGACATGACGGCCATGGCCGCATCGTCCAGCATGGTCTGGATGCCGCCCTCCGCGTCATCCACCGCGGCGGAGATGGCCCCGGCGATCTTCGTCATGGTCAGGCCGTGGTCGGCGTCGCCGAATTTGGAGTCGATCTCCGTCAACTCCGCCTCCGCGGCGGTCACAGCCGCGCAGGCATTTTTCAGGCGCGCCGCATTGGCCCATCTCCCGGATCAGACAGGACAGCGCCCCCTGTTCTCCCGAACAGGGGGCGCTGTTTTCCGGCGGCGGATATGGCGGTCTCAGCGCAGCAGGATCGTTTTGATCTCAAAGGGCATCATGGTGAAGGTGGCTCTGCCGTCCTTCAGGGGAAGTTCCTCCTCGGTACCCTCCAGCAGATTTGTGGAGTAGGCTTTGGTGAAGGACGCGGGGACGGTCAGTGTGGTTTTCGTCCGCCCGTTTTCGCACTCATACAGACGCAGCACGACTCCGTCTCCGTCCTCCGCCTGCTTGACCGTCTCCAGCACTACGTTGGGCCGGTCCACGGAGGCGAAGCTGTACGCCCGGCCCGGCTCCCCGCCGGGGACCGCGCAGGCGGGCTGGTTCAGATAATAGGCTTCCCGGACGGTGCCGGCCTCTTTCCAGGTCTCCCCGTGGGGATACAGGGCATAGGTGAATGTATGGGTCTCCACATCGGCGTTGGGATTGGGGTCCACGCCGCATTTGATCAGCGTCAGGCCGATGGTGCCGTCGCAGACGCTGTGTCCGTACTTGCAGTCGTTCAGCAGGCTGACGCCGTAATGTCCCTCGGAGAAGTCCATCCACTTGTGGGCGCAGGACTCGAACCGGGCCTTGTCCCAGCTGGTGTTGGTGTGGACCTTCCGGGTCACATTGCCGAACTGGATCTCAAAGGTGGCCTCATCGGCGTGGATGTCCACCGGGAACTCCGCTTTCAGCAGATGCTGATGCTCCTTCCAGTCCGCCGTCGTCTCAAAGTCGATGCGGCGGGTGTTGGCGTAGAAATGGATCTTCTGCCGGATCACCGACCGGCTGCACTTCCAGGTCAGGTCCATGGTAGTTCGGACGGGACCGTCCTCCGTCCACGCCATGGACACCAGGTCGTCCACGTCCCAGGACTTCTCCGTGTAGAATATGTCGATGTCCCAGTTGTCGAAGTTCACCGGCTTGTCCTCATAGAGACGGAGCACATTCCCCCGCTTTCCGGGCTTCAGCAGCTCCCGGTCATTCTCCCGGTCGAAAATAGACGTGAAATGGCCGTGGGCATCCAGGGCGACGGTGTAATACGGTGTCTGCAAATGATAGTCATCCATGCGCACGAACGGCGATTCCGCCGCGCAGGCGGCGGGGCGGAAGCACCGGAAGCCCTTGGGCGGCAAGTCTCTCAGGTATGCCAGCGCGCCCTCCTCCGTCTGCTGGACGGGATAGACATTTCCCCGGTCATCCGCCAGGGCCTCCGCCCGGACCGCTCCCAGATGGACCACGTCATCCCGGGTGAAGCCGGTGGTATTGAACACCGTGATGCCGCCGCCCGGCCCTGCCAGTGCGGACAGACGGGTCCGGATCATGGCTCCCGCCTCATCCGCCAGCCGGGCGTACTCCTGTCGGGTGACGTCGTAGACCTCCCAGATGGAGCTGCCGGGGAGGATATCGTGGAACTGGTTCAGCAGCACCGTGTCCCGCCACATTTCCGAGAGCTTTCCGGCGGGGTAATCGCCGGTCAGCACACCCAGCAGCTCCAGATCCATCAGCAGGAACTCGCTCTTCCGGTTGCTGCGCTTGTTCCGGGCCATGGAGGTGTAGGTGCCGCGGTGATACTCAAAGTAGAACTCCCCCTCCCACGTCTCCAGACGGCGGTTGTCCTTCACGCGGTCTTCCAGCTCCCGGAAGTAGGTCAGCGGCCCCGCCTGACGGACCTTAGGGATGCCCTTCACGCCCTTCTCCATCCGCTGGGAGACCTCCAGCATCCGGCGGGTGGGGCCTCCGCCGCCGTCGCCGTAGCCGTAGCACACCAGAATATCGTTGTTGATCTCCTTGTTCTGATAGCGTTCCCAGCCGCCCATGATGGCGTCGGGGTGCAGCATCCCGATGTAGGTGGTGTAGAAGTTCTTCTGCGGGTCCTGACCGATATTGACGGTGGTGATCAGATGGGTCAGCACCTGGCTACCGTCGATCCCCCGCCAGATAAAGGTGTCGTTGGGGATCTTGTTGATCTGATTCCAGGCCAGCTTCGTGGTCATGAAATAGTCCACGCCGCACTTTTTCATGATCTGGGGCAGGGCGCCGGAATAGCCGAACACATCCGGCAGCCACAGGATCTGGCTGTCCACGCCGAATTCTTCCCTGAAGAAGCGCTTGCCGTGGAGGAACTGCCGCACCAGGGATTCGCCGGAGGTCAGGTTGCAGTCGGCCTCCAGCCACATGGCGCCCTCCGGCTCCCAGCGGCCCTCCCGGACCCGTTCCCGGATCTGCTCCATCAGTTCCGGGTAGCGCTGCATCAGAAAGTCGTACAGGACCGGCTGGCTGGACATGAAGTGATAGTCGGGGTATTCCTCCATCAGCTTCAAGACCGTGGCGAAGGAGCGGACCACCTTTTCCCGGGTCTGGGCCACTGTCCACCACCACGCCACGTCGATGTGGGTGTGTCCGATGCAGGTGGCGATCACGTCGTCATGGCCGCCCATTTTCTCATAGAGGTTCTCCTGTATGTACGCGTCCGCCTCCCGGACGGAGGCCAGAAACGCATCGGAGTCCGGGTCCCGCAGATCCAGCAGATTGATGGTGTCGTTCAGTACCGTCTGAATGTCCAGCCGCGTCTTGTCGTCCTTCCCCATTCTCGGGAACGCCCAGAGGGGGACCTGAATGTCGTAGTACAGTCTGTTGACGTCCTCATTCAGCGTATACAGCTCCGGGAGGAAGCTGAACTCCCGGTGGAGCGTGCCGGTGTAGGCCTGCACGTCGATGGTCAGCTCCTCCCCGCCGCGGGCCTTTTCAAACAGTCGGATCTCCCGGTGGTACATATCGGCGCCCTGGGCCACCCTGCCGTTGATGAAGATCAGGAACTGGGGGTTCTTGCCGTCATCCTGATCGTCGATCTGCGTGCGGAGCCTCATCCAGACAGATTTCCCCGCCAGACCAGCGGGAACGGTCACGCGGCTGCGGAACCAGTAATGGGCGCCTTCCAGCCCGTTGCAGTCTGTCTGCCGTCCCCGAAAGGCGCCCCCGGGCGTCGGCCGCTCCCCGTGCCTGGCGTACCAGTGCATCGTATCGATGTCAAAGTCCTCCCAGGGCGGGCCTCCGGCATCCGCTTCTTCCGGGCGGAAGTACTGCCCCGCCTTGTATTTCCAGCCCGTGATGTCCTGACGGCTGCCGAAGCGCAGCAGCCGGAGCTGATCGCAGATGACCTGAATTCTCTGATCGATAAAGTACATGATCATTTCCCTCTCATCGTACATCTTTTGTCACGGATCTCCCGGGGAACAACGGATACTTTTATTATATACGGATCGCGCCATCCTGCAATCCGTGTTTTCCGCGCCGGTCCGCAATTCCGCAAAAGGGCGCCCCCGATCCCAAACGGGATCGGGGGCACTGTGATCTGCGCAGCCAAAGTCCGCCGCGGTTACTTCGTGATCTGGAAGGAGCGGTTGATGGGAGAGGCCAGATAGTTGCCGCCCAGGACCGTCACGGTCATGGTGTAGCGGCCCGCCTCCGTGGGCGGCGTGGTAGTGCTGGAGTAGATCTTCCACTTGCTGGTAATGCCGGAGTATAGGACATGGACGCTGGACTGATCCTTCACCGCCTCGCCGTTGATCATCAGCGTGGCGCCGAAATCCGTGTTCTGGGCCTCGGCGGCGGTGAGCTTGCTGCCGATCGCCTGGTTCCAGACCAGCTCGGCCTTATCGGCCTTCAGCACCAGCATACCCATACCGACACCGGTCTTGTAGTTGCTGTTGTCGGTGATAGCCGCCACCGTATAGATACCGGCCTGATTGGGCATGCCGAAGGCGATCCGGATGTTGTCGCCGATGGAGGGCAGCTTGTTGATCACCGTAATGATCTGGCCCAAGGAGCCGGTATCCACGCCCAGCTTTTCCAGAGCCTCGATCACCTCTGTGGCGTTCAGCAGCTCCCGCAGCTGGCCAACGGTGATGCCGTCCTGCAGCATCTGGGTCAGGGTGGGCTGTCCGAGGCCCTCCAGGATCTTATCCACTACATTCATGAACGTGCTGTTGCTGGTGTAGCGGGCGGGCAGCTCCAGATAGATGCCGGTGGTCACGTTGCTGGTGATGCCGGCGTAGAGGATGTACAGGTCGAAATTATCCTCGGGATCGGTGGTGACCAGATCCCGGCCGCTCTGCGCGGCACTGAGGTACATGCTGGTGGTCTTCACGCTGACCTTCACGCTGGCCTTGTTGATGGTCACGGTGCCGTCGGTCTCGGCGCTGGGCTTGTATGCGGCGTTGCCGTTGTAGGCCACCCGGATCTCCTGCTCACCGGCGCCGATCTGGGGATAGCTGCCCCAGGTCTGACCAAAGGCCTCGTAGCTCTTGCCCTCGAAGGGCACATAGGCCGTCTGGACGTTCTCGTCGCCGAGGATCTTATCGACGATGCTGTCGGCCATATCACCGGTGGCGCCGTCCAGCAGGGAGAGCTGGGCCTTGTAGGTGAAGGTGAAATCATCGATGGTCAGGGTCTCTCTGTCGGGCAGGGTGGAATTCTCCCAGTCGATCACGCTGTCCAGGACGGCCTGCTTCATCACCGCCACGTCCTTGTTGTAGGTGAAGGACACGCCCTCTTTCAGAACAACGGCGCTGTCCAGACGGCTGTCGGTCATGGTGACGTCCACAGTCACGGAGCTGCCGGCGTACTGCTGATTGCCGCCCCAGGCGATCCGGATGCTCCAGGTGCCCTCGCCGAACTTCTTGGTGGCGGTATCGGCGTTGTTCAGCGGCTTGTAATTGGTGGTGAGACCGGTGAGGCTGGCGTCATAGGCCACCGTGACGTCGTCGGCGGTGACATCAACAGGAGAGGTGGACTCCACCACGGCATCAAAGATGGCCTTGGCCGTGGCGTCATAGTCATATCCCTGCCGGGCATTGAAGACCAGACCCACCTCGTAGGGACCCTCGTTCAGATGGAACTGCAGGGCCTCCCGGTCGGTCATGGTGACGGTGGTATCCTCGGAGAAGCCCTCATACTCGTCATTGCCGCTCCAGGAGATGCGGATCTTCTGCTCACCGGCGGAGATGGCGGGATAGGTCAGCAGTTTCTTGCTGCCGCCGTCCAAGGGCATCCAGGCGGTGCCTACGCTACCAAGAGAGCCGGTGGTAGCGGTGGCGTAATACTCCACGGTCACATCGTCAACAGTCAGTTGGGGCACCATGGTCTCCACTACGGCGTCAAAGATGGCCTGCTCGGTGGCGGCACAGTCAAGGGTGCCGTCCGCGTCATAGACCAGCGCCGCGGAGGCGCCGCTGCGCAGCTGGACAGCGGAAGTCAGCAGACCGCTGACGACCTCGATCTCCACAGTGCCCTCATAGCTTCTGTAGATATCATTTCCGTCCCAGGAGATCCGGATGGTATAGGTGCCCACCTCCGTCAGACCGTCCAGATCAGACCAGGTGGTCTGTCCCAGCAGATTCTTCGTCTGGTACTGAATGGTCACGTCATCCGCGCGCAGGGTCAGGTCATCGCCCGTGATCACCACGGCGTCAAAGATGGCGGCTTTCAGGTCGCCGGTGTTCAGCGCCGCCGTCTGGCCCTCCGCCAGGGTGATGGGGGCATCCAGACCGGACACCTTATCGATGGTGTACTCATCCGTCGTGCCGGTAACGCGCACCTGATACTCGCCGTCCGCGTTGTCGGTCAGCGCGGGGTGGGTGTAGGTGGTCTTGATATAGGTTCCCGTTTGGCTGGTAAAGCCCTCGATAGGACCCCAGGCCTTATTTGTTGTCAAAATCTTGCTCGTTCCTGTGCAATAGTACTCCCATTCCACAGTCTCCTGATCCTTGCCCAGCAGGGCGTCGGTGAGGATCTCATTCACAGTGGTCTCATCGCTGCCTGCGGGAATGATCACGGCAACGGCATCGGCTGCAAACGCAGTCAGGCAGAGAGACTGCGTCAGGACCAGCACGGACAGAACCGCGGCCAGGATCCTGGAGAAGCGCTGTTTTCGCATGGTGTTCTTCCTTTCTTTCTCCTAAACTTCAGTGGATACGGCGGCTCCCGGAGTCGTTTCTCGCTCAGGGTAAAGCCCATGTTAGTATTATGGCATAAATCTCCCTTGCAATCAAGCAGTTTCATTGCAACGGACTACGACGCCCCGGATTCAGAGAACCCGGGGCATCGTTTGCAGTATCAGTGCGCAGAGAGCACGTCCGTTTCTCAATCCCTGACGGCGGCCGTTCTGCGGCACATATGGCATATATGTTGCGGAGATCCGTTGGACTCCAGCCGCTGCTTCACAGCCAGGGTATTTTCCGCCCGATCAAATCTTTGATATCATCAAAATAGCCGGAACGGCACACTCGAGCCAGTAAATTCCTTTTCAGACAGGCGGCTCTTTGCAGCGATCCTCTTTTATTCAACCGCCCATGTAGGAGAAATGCATATAGTCGTGATAACCAGTGGACGAGTCGCTGTTATAGGCCCAGGCGTCCCCGCCCCAACTCCAGCCGTGTTCTTCGAAAATGCGGACCACCGAGCTGTTGGGGCCAATGGAGCAGGGATTCTTCCCCGGGCTCCAGAGGGAACCCACCAGGACCTGTCCATCCCGGATCTGGTAGTTCTCATTGGGGTTGATGTCGATGGCGGTGCCGCAGTTGTGCTCGCCTTTGGCCGAATCTCCGCGCCAGTTGTAGCCACCGATATCACAGACAGGGAACTTCTCCGGATCGTTGTAGATCTCAGTGAAGATCTCCTTTACATCCTCGGCCAGGGCAGCGTGGATCCGGAAACTCCTGGTCCCAGAGACTTTCTTTCCGTTTTTGTCCAGCTTCCAGACAGGGATGGTGACAGTGACCATATGGGCATCCGCCTCCTGCTTGCTGCTGAAACGGCGGGTGTAAGCGTCTCCGAACAGAAGCAGATGCTTGCGCGCATTCTCACCCGGGTATTTGAGCCAGAAGTCCTGGAGCTCATAGTCCCCGGCGCTGGCTTCGCCCCGCTGCACACGGGCCCAGAAGTCCGCCTCCTGGATCTCAGACTCGGTCATGGGACGGTAATTGATCGTGTAGCTGTCACAGGCGGTGCTTATGGAAATATCATTGCCGGATTTTACGTAGTTGGGTACAGCGCTGTCGTCCAGCAAACTGCCCACGTACTGTCCGATATAGGTCTCCACCGTCTGGGCGGGCAGCAATTCCCTTCCCTGTCCATCCACCGCACGGACCGTTACCTGCTTCTTCACGCCGTATCTGGCGCTGTCCAGTTCGTTCAGGGCACGCATCAGCAGGACGGCGCCGTCGCTGCGCTTGAGAAGGTCTGTTCCGCCAAAGGTGTTGTCCGCCTTGCCGTTGATGATATTCAGATCGTACAGGCGCCTCACCGAGGACTGGTGCTCTTTGTCCATGGTGTAAAAATCCGTAAGGGTCTCTTCAACAGCGGGCTTTACATAGTCATCACTCTGCCACCAGCGCTGGTACGGGACTACGTCATCGGGCAGGGCCCGGTCCAGAAGAACGGCCACATCCTGCCGGGTGATGGGCTGTCCCAGCGTATCCTTCGTCACGGGGAGGAAATCGTTCTCCAGAATGAGCCCCGTATCCAAAGCAGTCTGATATCCCGCGGCATCCCAGTGAAGCCCTGAACGGACAGCGTCATGGTAGCGGGTGGAATCAAATGCGCGGGTGATCATGGCGATGTACTGGCCCCAGGTCAGACCGGCGGAAGGCGCCATGGTATTGGCGCTCACGCCATTGATAATGCCCAGCTGAGCGGCGGTGTCCATGGATCGGTAGGCCCAATGGGTCTGGGGCAGGTCGGAATATGTCCCCGCCGCAAAGGCAGGGAGGGTCAGTGTTATCGCCAGCACGCCGGCACAGGCCAGAGCGGTAAAACGTTTGAAGGCTGTCACGAACATTTACTCCTTTGTGGGAAAATTTCTCCAAATTCTTCAATTTTTATTTTAATCAGGTCCTCTATAAAAATCAAGATGAGATCCCGTGCGGCGGCTCCTATTTTCGATCGGAATTTTGAGGCAGATATCGCAATTCCAGCTTCGGATCGTTCTCCGCGGCCCCAACAGGAGCGCAGCAAGATCCGGAACTGATATCGGAGGGGCATCTGCTGCGGGAAGGCCGCCCATCCCAGCGGTATTGCTGCAGGTGATAATGGCGGTGTCATCAGGAATGATGCTCAAAATCGGTTGCAGGCTCTGCCTGCGCATAATCGGTTGGAAATCAAGGCACCTCTCAGAATTGTCTTAGCGCGCAGGAACTCTTCTTGTCGGATACCATTTTTTCAAATAGACGGAACACCATTTATAATAAGTGCAAAGCAACGCCCTCGATCCTGTTTAGAATCGAGGGCGTTTTCATTTGATCGGGTCATTGAGCAGGAGCGATCAGTCTCTGATCCCAGCCTGGGCGGGTGCGTATATTGCAGGGGAATCGGATAAGGCCGCTATGGCATCAATAGATTCGGAATGAACGTAGAGAATGCCGGAACATATGTCACAAGCATCAGTGCAACGATTGCCACTGCCACAAAAGGCAGGATGGCTCTGTACAGAGACGAAAGCTTCACTTTTCCGACATTGGAGATCACAAACAACATCATACCCACAGGCGGGGTCAGATTTCCAATCATAAGGTTCAGACACATGATGATGCCGAACTGGATGGAATCGATCCCGTAGCTCTGTGCCACCGGCCAAAGGATCGGAACCATCAGGAGGATCGCAGGCGTAGCGTCCAGAACCATTCCGAGGATCAGGAGCAGGATGTTCATGAACAGCAGGAAGAAGATCTTGCTCGTAATGAATTGCAGACAGAACGCGGCCAATGTCTGTGCGACCTGGAGCGTGGTAATTGCCCAGCCCATCGCCGTGGAAACGGCAATGATGAACAGGACATTCGCTGTGGCCTTTGCGGACCGGATGCAGGATTCCTTGAAGGCTTTCCAGGTGAGTCTGCCTTTTGCAAGGGAGACGATGAGCGCATAGGCAACCGCCAGGGCGCTGGATTCCGTCGCAGTGCAGATACCGGTGATAATAGAGCCCATAATGATGATCGGCAGCAGCAGGGCGGGCAGCGTGTCCCGCAGGGAAACAGCGATCTCCTTCAGGCTTGACCGCTTCTTCCGGTAGGGCATGTTGCATTTGACCGCCAGGAAATAGCAGAGGATCATATATGCGATCTGTTCGTATTCACGAGGCCCCACAACCGGGAATTGTTTGCCCGCTGCGGCTTTTTCCCTGTTGTGGAAACTGCGGATGTCCTGCTGCTGGAAAACAGCCGGGACGGACTGGATCGCTTTCTGCACGGTCTCCCCCATCCGGCGGAGGGACAGACGGACGTGGGAGCCATCGTCATGAACTGCAATCCCTTGACCAACGGACATCTGGCCCTGATCCGCCATGCTGCGGCCCACTGCGGTTTTTTGTATGTGTTTGTGGTGGAGGAAGATCGTTCAGTCTTTCCCTTTGAGGACCGTATCGCGCTGGTGCGGCAGGGAACGGCGGATATGGACAATGTGCGCGTCTGCCCCAGCGGGAAGTACATGATCTCTGGGCTTACTTTTCCAACCTACTTCCTCAAGGAAACTGAGGATCCCTCCGCACTGCAATCTGAGCTGGATGTCACGCTGTTCGCCTCCAGGATCGCGCCGGCCCTTGGGATCCGCAGACGCTTTGCAGGACAGGAGCCCTTTGACGCGGTCACCCGGCAATACAACGAGACCATGAGACGGCTGCTGCCAGCCTATGGCATGGAGTTCTGTGAGTTCCCGCGTTCTTGTCAGGAGGGTACGCCCATCAGCGCGTCCCGGGTGCGCCGGCTGCTGGAGGAAAACGGTGGTGTCACCCAGGAACTGCTGCGTCTTGTGCCGGACTGCACAGGGGCTTACCTGACACAGCGGTTTGGTACGGCTGAGGAAAAACGCCCGTGACTATTCGGGGAACAGAGGACCTGTCAGCCAATCTGTTGGAGATCCTGGCCTGTGAGGGAGCAGATGCTTGCGAATAGAGGGCGCCGTCTTGTCAACTTCCGCATGAATATTCCCGTGGCCAAAAGGTGTTCTCTCTGGCACCGGCAGGTTTTCAGAAAAGGCTGCGCCAGTTGTGCCTTTCGCTTCAGCCATATCCCACCAAGAGCGGGGCGCGTTACAGAGGAATCACAAGTGAGGAAGCCCTTTTGGCAGACGCCGATCCATGGGCAGAGAAGCGTCTGGCCACCGCGCCGGAGGAACATCGCCCACAGGGGCGGCTTTGGGATATGGATGTATTGACGATCCTCTCCCGGCAGATGCTGGGACTGCCCCGGCGCGCTTGGCTTCTCTGCGAGGAGGACGCCAAGGTCTGCGGCCACGGCCGGAGGCTCGTCCAATGGGTCCTGGACAAGGGCCTTTCATGTGCGGAAATGTCTCCGGGCACTGTTCTATCGCAAATGAACGAAAAAAGTTTGTCTGCGTCAAGTCGGAGTAACTGTCATTTATGCTTAAGCGCAAGATAACGCCCCCGATTCCGTTTGGAATCGGGGGCATTCTCATTTTAGTCAAGCCATTAAGCAGGAGCGATCAGTCTTGATCGCGGCCTGAGCGGCAGCATAAATTATGAGGAAGTGGGGCCCCATAGTAAAACGCCATTTTTTGTTGCATTTCAGTATAATATCGGCATTGTATTATCCTGCGGCCGCGAAATTGCAGAGAGAATAATATGCCGAAAAATATAAAGGAAGTTATGGACAATTTTTCCTTGCTGTGATATACTTTTAACGCGATAAATGTCACAGTTTAAATCACTAAACAAAGGCGCTGGAATACCTGCAAGTTATGATACGATGAAAAGCATCGTGCGCATGAAGCAGTTTCTCTTGAGCCTCAAGTCAGAGATCGGCCGGGAGACCGGAAGTCTCAGGCGGTGGAGAGTTGCTGCCTGTACGAGCCCCTTCGGAAAGGCAGAAAAGCAGGAAGGCTCTTTTGCCAAATCGTTACACGACACAGGAATATCCCCCCGCCGTGTTCTTCAAATCTGAAAAGGGAAGTGTCCATGATATGCAAAAGAAATTTCAGGCCGGCACCTTCATGCCGGACAGCATGATCTCCTGCCGTACCCTTTATAAAGCCAACGGCTTTTCCGACGACGATTTTTCCCGGCCCGTCATCGGCATTTGCGATTCCTTCACGGACATTGTACCCGGCCACAAAAATCTGCGGGAGCTCAGCGAACAGGTGAAATACGGCGTTTACCGGGCGGGCGGCACTCCAGTGGAGTTCGGCTGCATCGCCGTCTGCGACGGCGTCTGCACCACCCACAGCGGATCCCGCTATTCCCTGCCCTCCCGGGAGATCGTGGCCGACGGCATTGAAATCATGGCCCGGGCCCACCGGCTGGATGGTCTCGTGTTGGTGGGCTCCTGCGACAAGACCGTGCCCGGAATGCTGATGGCTGCCGCCCGCTTGGATATCCCATGTATTTTTCTGGCAGGGGGCTGTATGCTGGGCGGTCCTTCCTTCGGCGGCAAGCGGAAGTCGGATTCCACATCTTCGGAGGAGGCCTATGGCATGTATCAGGCCGGGAAGGTGTCCCGGGAAGAGGTGCTTGAGTTGACGGATGCCTGCTGTCCCACCATCGGTTCCTGCCAGCACATGGCTACCGCCAACTCCATGTGCTGCATGGCGGAGGCCATGGGCATGAGCCTGCCGGGTTCCGCGGCTATCCCAGCCGTCTACAACGCCCGGACCCGGGCTGCCCTGGAGAGCGGCGAGACCATTGTTCAGATGGTTCGGGAGGGCCTGACCGCCCGGGACATCATCACGGAGGAGTCTATCCGCAACGCCATTATGGTGCTGCTGGCCACCGGCGGCTCCACCAACTGCGTCATTCACACATGCGCCATTGCCCATGAAATCGGGATCCCAGCCCAGACCGTCATGGGCTGGTTTGAGGAGTATGGCACTACCGTTCCCCTGATCTGCCGCATTAACCCGGCTTCCAAGGACTATGACGCCGAGGACTTTTACCAGGCGGGCGGCATTCCGGAGGTGCAGCGCCAGCTGGCGTCTATCCTGTACAATGACTGCATGAGTGTCACAGGCCACACCATCGGCGAAAACGCAGCGGGTTACCGCAGCCTGTACCCCAGAAACCCGGAGGTCATCACCTCTATGGACAAGCCCTTTTCCACGCTGGCGGGTCTTGCCATTATGCACGGCAACCTGGCACCTGATACCGCTGTGGCCAAACCGGCTGCCATTGCGCCGGAGGTCCGGCATTTTGAGGGCACCGCTATCTGTTTCTCAGGAGAGGATGAGGCCAACGAGGCCATCGGCAAACAATTGGTGAAGCCCGGCCATGTGGTAGTGATCCGCTACGCCGGTCCCAAGGGAGCTCCGGGTATGCCGGAGATGTTCAAACCCATGAAACTGCTGTATGGACAAGGTCTGAACAAGTGTACCGCTCTCATTACGGACGGCCGGTTCTCCGGCACCAACAACGGCTGCTTTGTGGGCCATATCTCACCGGAGGCCGCCTCCGGAGGTCCGATCGCCCTCGTTGAGGACGGGGACAGGATCGTTATTGACGTGGTGGAGCGCCGCATCGATCTGCTGGTTTCCGAGGAGGAGCTGGCCCGCCGCCGGGCAGCCTTCCGCTATACCCCCATGGCCGTGGACGGTTATCTGGCCCGCTATGCCCGGGATGCCAAGAGTGCTGACCAGGGCGGTATTCTGGAATGATCATGATCAAATTGAAAACCAGTACGGATTTTTCAAAGAAAACGAATTCCATGTTTGCTGCCGGGTATTTCGTATAGAAGCTGCGCCGTTACCGGTCAAAAAAAGACAGCAGGTCCCAAATTTGGGACTCGCTGTCTTTCTATAAGATTGCTTTACGACCGCCTTAATAGGAAAGGAGGATCGTGCTTAGCCTTTCTTGATCCCAGCTTGGGCGGCCACATATATTGCGAGGAAATATGTTTGCTGGACCTTTCCCAATATCGTCCAGCAGCTGTATTGCGCATCCGGGCTGCCGTCAGCTTTTACTTGCGCTCAGGTTTCTCAGAGCTCAGACATCCACAGGCCATGAAGGTTGCAGTAAGCATAGACCGCCAACGGCTTGTCATCTCCGGTCAGGGCAAAGGAGACCGCGGGGGCGGAGCCGGGAGTCAGAGTCTTGCGCTGGCCACCGGAAGTGGTCTTCAGATAGACCCACTGGATAAAATGTTCTTCCGTCATCGGATGCTCCACGGCACCCACGGTGACATTGACGATACCGCCTTCCACGGAGGCTACTGGAATGTGCTTTTCCGTGCTGGCTTCCACGGTACCCGGGACCAGTTCTTTCATTTTCTGGCCGCAGCACACCAGGGGAACGCCTGCGTCATGGATCTTGCCGACAATGTTTCCGCAATGCTCACAGATGTAAAACTTCGTCTCGCTCATAATCATTTCCTCCTGATTTATTGAATCTCCTCAAAATCCCCGGTGCCGTGCTTGCAGATGGGGCAGACGAAATCCGCGGGAAGCGTCTCGCCCTCGTACACATAGCCGCAGATCTTGCAGACGAACTTCTTGTTACCGCCGGACGCGGACTCAGGCGCGGCGGCTTCGCCGCACAGGGCCTTCCCCAGCAGCTCCAGCTGCGCGGCGCTGGTCTCGTTCAGCGCGGACCGGATGGTCACTACCGGATCCACGTAGGTCAGGTCCTTGCTCTTTTCCAGCAGGCCCCTGATGACCCGGGCCGCGGAGGGCGCCCAGCTGCCGTTCTCCACAATGGCCACCGTCCGGCCGCAGAAGCCCCGGGCGGTCAAATGCTCGATGAACTCCCGCATGAAGGGGAAGATGTCGTTGTTATAGGTCGTCGTGGCCAGCACCAGCTTGCTGTACCGGAAGGCGTCCGCCACCGCCTGGGACATGTCACTGCGGGCCAGGTCGCAGACAGTCACCTTCTGCCCATTGGCCTTCAGCGTCTCCGCCAGCTGCTCCACAGCCTTCCTGCTGTTGCCGTAGACGGAGGTGTAGGCGATGAGGATGCCGTCCTCCTCCGGGGTGTAGGAGGACCACTTGCCGTAGAGGTCCATGTAATAGCCCAGGTTTTCATTCAACACCGGACCGTGCAGCGGGCAGATGGTCTGAATGTCCAGCGCGGCGGCTTTCTTCAGAACCGTCTGCACCGGGCCGCCGTATTTGCCCACGATGCCGATGTAGTAGCGGCGGGCCTCGTCGTCCCAGTCCTCCTCCGCGTCCAGGGCGCCGAACTTGCCGAAGGCGTCGGCGGAGAACAGCACCTTATCCGCAGCGTCATAGGTCATAATGACCTCCGGCCAGTGGACCATGGGGGCGGCGATGAAGCGCAGGGTGTGCCTGCCCAGAGACAGGGTGTCGCCCTCCTTCACGGCCGTCCGGCGGGCAGAGACGTCCGCGCCGAAGAAGTTTTGGATCATCTCGAAGGTCTTGCCGGACGCCGCGATCTTCGTGTCCGGATAGGCCTCCAGAAAGCGGATGAGACTGCCGGAGTGATCCGGCTCCATGTGCTGGACGACGATGTAATCCGGCACCCGATTGCCCAGGACGCTTTGAATGTTGTCCATCCACTCCCGCGCAAAACGCGCGTCCACCGAATCGATGACCGCCGTCTTTTCATCAGCGATCACATAGGAATTGTAGGCCATGCCGTTGGGCACACGGTACTGGCCCTCAAACAGGTCGATCTCGTGGTCATTTACACCCACATACCGGATATCCCGGGAAATCATCAGTACTCCTCCTCATTTTCTTTCATAATATTTAAAAATCTTTTCTTGTGATGGTTTGCCTATTATAACATTCGCTGCTTGCGAAATTGAAAAGCTCCGGAGGGGCAAGGACCTCTCCAGAGCTTTTGCTCATTGTGCAGCAGGGCTTGTTACAGCTTGCAGGACGCAACGGCCTCATAGCCCTCCGGCAGCTGGAGCTTTGCGGCATCCCCACCGAATCCCCATTTGATCTTGCCGGCCCACTGAGAGGCCGTGCTGGTGAAGTGCAGCAGCACGATGCCCAGGCCCAGTTTGGCGTCGATCTCATCGGTGTAGCTGTCCGGCGCCTTCACCAGAGTGATCTGACCCTCGTGGATGATAAAGCCATAGGGCTGTCTGTTCAGATAGCTGGGAGAGAGCGTGGCCGCATAAAGGGCCTCCCACAGCATATCATCAAAGAAGCCGATGTACTCATCCAGGCCCTCACAGTTGCCCCAGGTATCCATGAAGACCATGTCATGCAGACTGTGCTTGGGGGCAAAATACTGGCGCTTGGCGCTGATGTCCACGTTGGACATGCTCAGGATGTTCACGCGCAGGCGCTTGGTGGTCTTTACGCCCTGGCCAAAAGCCACAATGGCGGCCACATCCAGCTCGGAGTCGATCTTCAGAGCAGCCTTGACCTTCTCGCTGTCAGTAAAGGTGATCCAGCAGCAGCCCAGATCCATGTCGGTCAGCTTCAGGACCATGTCCTCCATCATGTAACCGGCGTTTTCGCCCGCAAGATCGCCCTTGGTGGACAGCAGAACCAGGTAGTGCGGTGCGCCGATCAGAAAGCTCTCGTAGCCGGCAGCACCTTCCAGTGCTTCCTTCGCCTCTTCACCGAAAACGCACAGCTTCGTCTCCAGCTCGGGAACCAGGCGCTGGCAGGATTTCTGATAATAGGCCTCAATTTCCGCAAGCGCAGACGCGGATACTTTCTTGTCCGTAAATTCGCGGACAGATTTTCTGTTTTGAATCAGCGCACTATAGTTCATGGATGTGCCTCCTAAATCAATTTGAGATATTCAGGACGGCCTATAAAGCCATCATCCCTCATCTTCAATCTATATTTTTATATGATATTACATCTTGCTTAGAATTGCAAGTTCTACATGGAATAATTTCGTTGAAACATGAACAAGCCTTCTGAATTTTGGAATTTTCATGCACGACAGAATATCCATTAATCAGGAATAACAATCCCACACCGCAAAGAATAAACGACTCATTGCTTCTGCGGCCATTTCGCATCTGATGCTGGACTGCATATTGGCAACGCATGGGCCTTGAAAAGGCTCACGGTGAAGAGTACAATATATCCTATGATTGTACGGAGGATGACAAAATGGAGATTTTGAAGCGCAGCGGTGCTGTTGAAACATATGATCCGCAGAAAATTATAAATGCCATGAAAAAGGCCTTCTCCAGCGTGGATAAAACGCCCGCGGAGGATGAACTTGAGCAGTTGCTTGCCATGGTGGAGGCCCGCCTCAGCCACGAGAACGCCTCTGTTGAGCAGATCCAGGATCTGGTGGAACTGTCCCTGATGGAGCGCGGCCATTATGAAGCCGCGAAAAGCTACATCCTGTACCGGTATCACCGCACGGAGCTCCGGCAGGCCCGTCAGCGGATCACCGCGCTGTCCGGCTGCGGCGAGCTGGACGGCTGTCTTCTGGAGATCCAGCACGACTTCGACGCTTCCGTCTATTCTCTGACCGCGCTGGCGGCGCAGTTCAGCGGCTTTGCCAAGCCCGGGATGGAGCCGGACGAACTCATGGCCATGCTGACCAAGGCGGCGGTGGAACTGACCACGCAGGAGGCTCCGAGATGGGAGCTGATCGCGGCACGTTTCCTGAACTTCGACTTCCGCCGCCGTCTTGCCCGGGAGATGGCCAGCCGCGGGATCACCGGCTTTTATGACAAGCTCGTCTATCTGACCCGGGAGGGCCTGTATGGGGAGTACATCCTGCAAAACTATTCCCGCGCGGAGATTGAGCAGGCCGCCGCGTTCATTGACGACAGTCGGGATAAGCGGTTTACCTGGTCCGGACTGGATCTGCTGCTCAAACGGTATGTCATTCAGACGCACCAGCATGTGGCGCTGGAAACGCCCCAGGAGATGTTCCTGGGCATTGCCCTGCACCTGGCCATGAAGGAGACCCATGACCGCATGGGCTGGGTCCGGCGGTTCTATGATATGCTCAGTCTGATGCAGGTCACCATGGCGACCCCCACCCTTTCCAATGCCCGCAAGCCATACCATCAGCTATCCAGCTGCTTCATCGACACCGTCCCGGACAGTCTGGACGGGATCTACCGCAGCATCGACAACTTTGCCCGCGTCAGCAAATTCGGCGGCGGCATGGGGCTTTACTTTGGCAAGGTCCGCGCCACCGGAAGCGCCATCCGCGGTTTTGACGGTGCCGCCGGCGGCGTGATCCGCTGGATCAAGCTGGTCAACGACACCGCCGTGGCTGTGGATCAGCTGGGAATGCGTCAGGGCGCCGTGGCCGTTTATCTGGACGCATGGCACCGTGATCTGCCGGAGTTCTTACAGCTTCGGACCAATAACGGCGACGACCGGATGAAGGCACATGATGTGTTTCCGGCAGTCTGCTATCCCGACCTTTTCTGGAAGCTGGCCAAGGAAGATCTGAACTCCCCGTGGTATCTTATGTGCCCCCACGATATTCTCACTGTGAAGGGGTATGCGCTGGAGGATTACTGGGGCGAGGAATGGGAACGCCGTTATCAGAGCTGCGTCAATGATCCCCGCATTGCCAAGCGGACGGTCACGGTGAAAGAGATCATCCGTCTGGTCTTGAAAAGTGCCGTGGAGACTGGGACTCCTTTTGCCTTCAACCGGGACACCGTCAACCGGGCCAATCCCAACGGACATAAGGGCATGATTTACTGCTCCAATCTCTGCACGGAGATCGCCCAGAATATGTCCCCTATCGAGGCAGTCTCCACTGAAGTCCAGACAGCAGAGGGCGATACCGTGGTCGTGCAGACCACCCGGCCCGGTGACTTTGTGGTCTGCAATCTGGCGAGCCTCTCTCTCGGAAACCTGCCCGTGGAGGATGAGCAGGCGCTGGGGCAGGTGGTCCGGACCGCTGTACGCGCTCTGGATAATGTGATCGATCTGAACTTCTATCCCCTGGCCTATGCCCAGCTCACCAATCAGCGTTACCGCAGCATCGGCCTTGGCGTCAGCGGCTATCATCACATGCTGGCAAAGCACGGGATCGCCTGGGAGAGCGAGGAGCATCTGTCCTTCGTGGACCATGTCTTTGAGACCATCAACTATGCCGCCATCTCCGCCAGCTGTGAACTGGCAGCGGAAAAGGGCGCTTACAGCCTGTTTGAGGGAAGCGCCTGGCAGACGGAAGAGTACTTCCGGCAGCGGAACTACACCTCTCCCGCCTGGCAGGCTTTGGCCGATCGGGTCAAAAAGCAAGGGATGCGGAACGCCTATCTGCTGGCCGTGGCACCCACCAGCAGCACCAGCATCCTGGCCGGCACCACCGCCGGTATCGACCCTGTCATGAACAAGTTCTTCCTGGAGGAAAAGAAGGGCAGCATCCTCCCCCGTGTGGCGCCGGATCTGTCCATCGACACGTACTGGTACTATAAAAACGCCCACCACATCGATCAGAGGTGGAGCGTCCGGGCCTGCGGTGTCCGTCAGCGCCACATTGACCAGGCCCAGAGCATGAATCTGTATATCACCAATGAATACACACTGCGCCAGGTACTGGAGCTGTATCTGCTGGCCTGGGAACAGGGCGTCAAGACCATTTACTATATCCGCAGCAAGTCGCTGGAAGTGGAAGAATGCGAAAGCTGTTCATCGTAAGGAGGAAGACCTATGGCAGAACTGATGAAGAAACGGCCGCTGTTCAACCCGGACGGCGATACCGATGTTCGCCTGCGCCGGTTGATCGGCGGCAATACCACCAATCTGAATGACTTCAACAATATGAAGTATCCCTGGGTCAGTGACTGGTACCGGCAGGCGATGAACAACTTCTGGATCCCCGAGGAGATCAATCTGGCCCAGGATGTGAAAGACTATCCCCGCCTTTCTGTGGCAGAGCGGACTGCTTATGATAAAATTCTGAGCTTTCTGGTGTTTCTGGACTCCATCCAGACGGCAAACCTGCCCAATATTGCAGAGTATACAACAGCCAATGAGGTGAATCTCTGCCTGTCCATCCAGACTTTTCAGGAGTGTGTGCACAGCCAGAGCTACAGCTATATGCTGGACACCATTTGCAGCCCTACTCAGCGGGATGACATCCTGTACCAGTGGAAGACCGATGAACATCTGCTGCGGCGCAACACCTTTATCGGCAGCCTTTACAATGCGTTTCAGGAGCACAAGGATGCCGTCACGTTCCTGAAGGTGCTCATGGCAAACTACATCCTGGAGGGCGTTTATTTCTACAGCGGCTTTATGTTCTTCTACAATCTCTCCCGGAACGGCAAAATGCCCGGCTCCGCCCAGGAGATCCGCTACATCAACCGGGATGAGAACACCCATCTGTGGCTGTTCCGGAACATTCTGCTGGAGCTGCAGAAGGAGCAGCCGGAGCTGTTTACGGAGGAGAATATCGCCATTCTCCGTGAGATGTTGGATGAGGGCGTACGGCAGGAGAGCGCCTGGGGCCGCTATGTGATCGGCGACAGCATCCCCGGCCTGAATACCAGAATGGTGACGGATTATATCCGCTATCTGGGCAACCTGCGCTGGTCCGGTCTGGGATATGGCTATTTGTACGAGGACAACCGGGAAGAGCCCGCCAGCATGGGTTGGGTCAGTCAGTATTCCAACGCCAACATGGTAAAGACCGACTTCTTCGAGGCCAGGAGCACGGCGTATGCCAAGAGTACCGCACTGGTGGACGATTTGGACTGACACCGGTTCAATATCAATGCTTTTCCGTAGATAAACCGGATATCATTTACATATAAGTGCAAAAAACGCCCCCGATTCCGTCTGGAATCGGGGGCTTTCTCATGCGATCAAGCCATTAAGCAGGAGTGATCAATCTTTGATAGCGGCCTGGGCGGCGGCCAGACGGGCGATGGGCACGCGGAAGGGAGAGCAGGAGACATAGTCCAGGCCCACCCGGTGGCAGAACTCCACGGAGGAGGGATCGCCGCCGTGCTCGCCGCAGATGCCCAGGTGGATGTCGGAGTTGGCGGCGCGGCCCATATCGGCGGCCATCTTCACCAACTTGCCGACGCCCTTCTGGTCCAGCTTGGCGAAGGGATCGTTTTCGTAGATCTTCTTGTCGTAGTAAGCGCCCAGGAACTTGCCAGCGTCATCGCGGGAGAAGCCGAAGGTCATCTGGGTCAGGTCGTTGGTGCCGAAGGAGAAGAAGTCGGCTTCCTTGGCGATCTCGTCGGCGGTGAGGGCGGCGCGGGGGATCTCGATCATGGTGCCGACCTTGTACTTCATGTCAGACTTGACGGAGGCAATGATCTCGTCGGCGGTCTTCACCACGACGCTCTTGACATAGGCCAGCTCCTTCACCTCGCCCACCAGGGGGATCATGATCTCGGGGACCATGGTCCACTCGGGATGACGGGCCTGGACGTTCAGCGCGGCCTTAATGACGGCGCGGGTCTGCATGGCAGCAATCTCCGGATAGGTGACAGCCAGGCGGCAGCCGCGGTGACCCATCATGGGGTTGAACTCGTGCAGGCCGGCGATGATGGCCTTGATGTCCTCAACGCTCTTGCCCATGTCCTTGGCCAGCAACGCAATGTCGGCCTCCTCGGTGGGCACAAACTCGTGCAGGGGGGGATCCAGGAAGCGGATGGTAACGGGGCAGCCCTCCATGGCCTCGTAGATGCCCTCGAAGTCGCCCTGCTGCATGGGCTCCAACTTGGCCAGAGCCTTCTCGCGCTGCTCCACGGTGTCGGAGCAGATCATCTCACGGATGGCGGGGATACGGTCAGCGTCGAAGAACATGTGCTCGGTGCGGCACAGGCCGATGCCCTGAGCGCCGAACTTCCTGGCCTGAGCGGCGTCGTGGGGAGTATCGGCGTTGGTGCGGACTTTCAGGCGGCGATACTTGTCGGCCCAGCCCATGACGCGGCCGAACTCGCCGCCGATGGAGGCGTCCACAGTGGGGATGGCGCCGTCATAGATGTTGCCGGTGGAGCCGTCCAGAGACAGCCAGTCGCCCTCGCCGTAGGTCTTGCCGGCCAGCTCGAACTTCTTGTTCTCCTCGTCCATCTTGATGTCGCCGCAGCCGGAGACGCAGCACTTACCCATGCCGCGGGCCACGACGGCAGCGTGGGAGGTCATGCCGCCGCGGACGGTCAGGATGCCCTGAGCGGCCTTCATGCCCTCGATGTCCTCGGGAGAAGTCTCCAGACGGACCAGGACGACCTTCTCACCGCGGGCAGCCCACTCCTTGGCGTCCTCAGCGGAGAAGACGATCTTGCCGGAGGCGGCGCCGGGAGAGGCGGGCAGAGCCTTGCCGATGACGGTGGTCTTCTTCAGGATGTCGGCGTCGAACTGGGGATGCAGCAGCGTGTCCAGAGAGCGGGGCTCGATCATGGCCACGGCCTTCTTCTCGTCGATCATGCCCTCGTCCACCAGGTCGCAGGCGATCTTCAGAGCGGCAGCGGGGGTGCGCTTGCCGTTGCGGGTCTGCAGCATGTACAGCTGGCCGTGCTCCACGGTGAACTCCATGTCCTGCATGTCGCGGTAGTGATCCTCCAGGATCTTGCAGACGTTCTCAAACTGGGCGAACGCCTCGGGGAACTTCTCAGCCATCTGGGCAATGGGCATGGGAGTACGAACGCCGGCCACGACGTCCTCGCCCTGAGCGTTGGTCAGGAACTCGCCCATCAGCTTCTTCTCGCCGGTGGCGGGGTTGCGGGTGAACGCCACGCCGGTGCCGCAGTCGTCGCCCATGTTGCCGAAAGCCATGGACTGCACGTTGACAGCGGTGCCCCAGGAATAGGGGATGTCGTTGTCACGGCGATACACGTTGGCGCGGGGGTTGTCCCAGGAACGGAACACAGCCTTGATGGCGCCCATCAGCTGCTCCTTGGGATCAGAGGGGAAGTCCTCGCCGATCTTGGCCTTGTACTCGGCCTTGAACTGGCCGGCCAGCTCCTTCAGATCCTCGGCGGTCAGCTCCACGTCCTGGGTGACGCCGCGCTCTTCCTTCATCTTGTCGATGAGCTGCTCGAAATACTTCTTGCCGACTTCCATGACCACGTCGGAATACATCTGGATGAAGCGGCGATAGCAGTCCCACGCCCAGCGGGGGTTGTTGGACTTCTTGGCCAGCACATCCACCACGGTCTCATTGAGGCCCAGGTTCAGGATGGTGTCCATCATGCCGGGCATGGAGGCCCGGGCACCGGAGCGGACGGAGACCAGCAGGGGATTCTCCATATCGCCGAACTTCTTGCCGGTGATCTGCTCCATCTTCTCGATGTACTCCATGATCTCGGCCATGATCTCGTCGTTGATCTGACGGCCGTCCTCATAGTACTGGGTGCAGGCTTCGGTGGTAATGGTGAAGCCCTGGGGAACGGGCAGGCCGATGTTGGTCATCTCGGCCAGGTTCGCGCCCTTGCCGCCCAGCAGTTCGCGCATGTTCGCGTTGCCCTCGGTGAACAGGTAACAATACTTTTTGCTCATACTACGCATACTCCTCCGTTTTTCTGTCCTTGCCAAATTCGCGGAAAATGTTTGCCACTCAGGGAATGCAGAAATTAGCATATAAATTATAATTTGTAAGGTCGGAAAAAACAATGTTTTTTTCTGATGAGAACGGGAAATCCGGGATGAAAAATTTCAAGGTGAATTGTGCAAAACCCACAGGCAATCGTTTCAATTTCAAAGGAAGATGTCTCCGGTCCTGCGGAATTTTTTCCGGATCCGGCTTCCGATTTTTCCGGAATCGTGGTATGATGAAAAGAAATGACTACCTGAGCAGCCGCGTCCTGATGCCATCCGGGATGCGGCGGAAGAACAGGAAGGAAGTGAGCGCCTTGGCAGAACTGGAACTGCCTGGAAATGAGACCGTGGCCGCGCGGCTGCGGGAGGCGGCGGAGCGCGGGACTCTGGCCCATGCTTTGCTGTTCACCGGCAGCGGCGACCGCATGGCTGCCGCCCTGTTTGCCGCGGCGGCTTTTCAGTGTACCGGGAAACACACCCGGCCCTGCGGCGCCTGCGCAGGCTGCCGGAAGGTCCGGGAGGGCATCCATCCCGACGTCACCGTGGTGCAGGACACGGAGCACAAGAACATCGCCGTGGATGTCATCCGTCAGGTGCGGGCGGACGCCTATATCCGGCCCAATGAGGGCGGGCGGAAGGTCTATCTCTTTCCGGACTGCGCCATCCTGACGGAGACGGATCAGAACGTGCTGCTGAAAGTGGTGGAGGAGGGCCCGCCCTACGCGGCGTTCCTGTTCTGCGTGGAAAATCCGGCGGCGGTTCTGCCCACCCTCCGGTCCCGGTGCGTGGAACTGAAGCTCCGGCCCGCCGGCGAGGCGGAACGGACGCTCTCCGAGGACGCCCAGGCCCTGTGCCGGGCCATCGGCGGCAAAAAGCGGGGCAGCGTTGCGGAGGTGCTGGTGCGGCTGGAGAAGAGCAAATGCACCCGGGAGGGCCTTCAGACACTTCTGGAGGAGACCTACGGGGCCTTCGCGGCGGCGCTTCTGGCGCAATATGGTCGCCCGGAGACCGGAAACATGGGAAAAACCGCCGCTTCCCTCGCAAAAAACTTGACAAGAGCACAAATCATGGGCACAATAGAAATATTGCAGAACTACCGGCAGCAATGCCAATACAACGTCAGTGCCGGTCAGACGCTGGGCGCCCTGACCGTGGAATTGGAGGGTATCCTTTGACAGAAGTCATCAGCGTCCGCTTTCGGGGCGGATGCAAGAATTATTATTTTGACCCCAAGGGCATCCAGGCGCGGATGGGCGACGAGGTGATCGTGGAAACCGCCCAGGGCATGGAGTTCGCCACGGTGACCCAGGGGAACCACGATGTGGAGGACAGCGCCATCGTCAAGCCGCTGTCCCCGGTGATCCGCATGGCCACGGAGAACGACCGCCGCACCGTGGAGTACAACCGGAAGCGGGAGCGGGAGGCCTTCGACATCTGTGAGAAGAAGATCGCGGACCACGGCCTGGAGATGAAGCTGGTGAACGTCAGCTGCTCCTTCGACGGCAGCAAAATCATCTTCTTTTTCACCGCCGACGGCCGGGTGGACTTCCGGGAGCTGGTGCGGGATCTGGCCAGCGTGTTCCGGGCCCGCATCGAGCTGCGGCAGATCGGCGTCCGGGACGAGGCCAAGATGATCGGCGGTCTGGGCATCTGCGGGCGGCCCTTCTGTTGCTCCCAGTTCCTGGACGGCTTCATGCCCGTGTCTATCAAGATGGCCAAGACCCAGAACCTGAGCCTGAACCCCGCCAAGATCTCCGGCATCTGCGGGCGGCTCATGTGCTGCCTGAAATATGAGCAGAACGCCTACGAGGACGCCGCCAAGCGGATGCCGAAGAACGAGTCCTTCGTGCAGACGCCGGACGGCCCCGGAAACGTCAAGAGCGTGGATCTGCTGCGGGAGCAGGTGAAGGTTGCGCTGGACTCTGCCGCGCCCTCTGATCCCCTGAAGTGCTATCACAACTGCGAGATCTGCGTTCTGAGGAACGGCAAGGGCAGTCGGGACGGCATCGCCATTCCGGAGCGTCCGGAGCGGTATGTGGAGCCCGCGGAGGAGGACGAGGAGCCGGCGCTGTCCCCCGCCATGTCCACGCCGTTCTATATGAGCCGCCTGGAGAGCCAGGCCATGGCCGCCGAGGAGGCCCCCGTCCGGGAGAAGATCGGCGGACCGGACAGCGGCGGCGACAAGCGCCGGCGCCGTCATCGGGGCCGGGGCCATCGGGGCGGCGCAAAGCCCGCGGAAGGCGGCGAGACCGCTTCCCAGGCTCAGCCGTCCAGGCAGGAGAATCGTCCCGAGGGGAAGCCCCGTCAGGAGAGCCGCTCCGAAGGAAAGCCCCGTCAGGGCGGACAGGCCCGCCAGCAGTCGAAAAAGCAGGAGGAGCGGCCCCAGAATCCGAAGCCGCCGAAGGCCGCAGCAGCGGGACAGCAACCCTCCGGAGAACAGAAGCCCAATCGTCATCGTCCCCATCACCGGGGAAACCGCCGGAAGAGCGGCGGAGAGGGCGGAACACCCGCGCCCTCCCAGGGCGAGTGATCTGATAAAACCGATATCCACAGAAAAGGCGTCCCGCCGTCCGTGACCCGGGCGGCGGGATTTTTGAAAGCAGCTCCATCTGCCACATCTCAAAGGAGGACCGATCCATGGGAAAATTCGACGGCGTGCTTATCGCCACTGATTTCGACAACACCCTGATCTTCACGGAGGACTGTCTCCGCCGCGGCCTGCCCATCCCCCCGCTGTCGGAGAAGAACCGGCAGGCCATCGAAGCCTTCACCGCCCAAGGGGGACGCTTCGCCATCTCCACAGGACGGGCGCTGGCGGCCTTCTCCCCCATCGCGCCCATGCTGCCCATCAGCGCTCCCTGCGTGGTGTGCAACGGCGCCGCCATCTATGATTGGAACAGCCAGAAATATCTGGAGTTCTCCCTGTTGGATGAGACGGCCAAGGAGCGGGCTCAGGTGGTGCTGGACACCTTCCCCGCCGTGGCGCTGGAGGCCTATCACATCGACAATGTGGTCCACACCGTCCACCCCAACGCCTACAGCCGGAAACACGAGCATCTGACGAAGGTGGGCGCTGACGAGCGCGCCTGCATGGCGGACGTCCCCCTGCCTCTGGGTAAGCTGCTCTTTGAAGAGAAGCGGTCCGTTCTGGAGGACGTGGTGCGGTTCATGGAGGAAAAGGGCTGGGCCGGCGACTATGAACTGACCTTCTCCTCCGACGTCCTGCTGGAGATGACCCAGAAGAGCGCCAACAAGGGCGGCATGGTCCTGCGGCTGGCGGAACTGCTGGGCGTGGACCGGAAGGACCTCTACTGCGTGGGCGATGAGTCCAACGACATCACCATGCTGACGGTGGCTGCCCAGGGCTTCGCTCCAGCCAACTGTTCCGAGGCCGTCCGCGCCAGCGGCGCCACCATCGTCTCCGACGCCCGTCACAGCGCACTGGCAGACGTCATCGCCATCCTGGACAGGAAATACTGATCTCCCTTCGCACTGATACTTCCGCGCCCGGGGATCTGCCCGGGCGCGGATTTTTTATTTTTTTCAAATTCCCTATTGACAAATCCCTATCTTGTGTTATTGTATTAATTGCTTGATACAGTTGATTCTTACGAGGAGGTGTTCGGATGCTTTGGCAGTTCAACAGCGGCTCGCCCATCTATTCCCAGTTGATCCATCAGATCAAGCAGGGCATCGTCTCCGGCATTTTCCCGCCGGGAGAGCGGCTGCCCTCGGTGCGGGATCTGGCTACGGAGGCCGGTGTGAATCCCAATACCATGCAGCGGGCGCTGGCGGAGCTGGAGCGGGACGGTCTGGTGTACAGTCAGCGGACCGCGGGACGATTTGTAACGGAGGACAAAGACATGATCGAAGCGGCAAAGCGAGGTCTGGCGGAGGCGCAGATCCATGCGTTCCTCACGGCCATGACCCATCTGGGCTATGAAAAAGAGGAGATCCTGACCCTGGTGCGTCAGGAATCAGAGAGGGAGGCAACGGAACATGGCGGTTCTGGAATGTAACGCGCTGACCAAGCGCTACGGCAAAACCCCGGCGCTGGAGGATGTCACATTCGCCATCGAGCCGGGACGCATCGTGGGCCTGCTGGGCCCCAACGGCAGCGGCAAGACAACGCTCATCAAGCTGGCCAACGGCCTGCTGACCCCCACGGCGGGCGACATCCGCATCTGCGGCACGGCCCCCGGACGGGCCACCCGCAGTGTGGTGAGCTATCTGCCGGAGCGGACGTGCATCCCCCTGTGGATGACCACCCGGCAGCTGATGGATTTCTATCAGGACTTTTACAGGGACTTCCGCCGGGACGCGGCGGAGGAGATGCTCCGGCATCTGAACATCCGGGAGAACCAGCACATCAAGCAGATGTCCAAGGGCACCCGGGAGAAGGTACAGCTCATCATGGTGATGAGCCGGGCCGCCAGCCTGTATTTGCTGGATGAGCCCATCGGCGGTGTGGACCCCGCCACCCGGGACTATATCCTCTCCACCATCATCAGCAACTACAATCCCGAGGCGGCGGTGGTGATCTCCACCCACCTCATCGCTGACGTGGAGCGGGTGCTGGATGAGGTCATCTTCATCAACCAGGGACGTCTTGTGCTGCAGGCCAGTGTGGATGAGATCCGGGAGGAAAAGGGCATGAGTGTGGACGAACTGTTCCGGGAGGTGTTCAAATGCTGAGAAAATTGCTGAAGCACGAATTCCGCGCCACGGGACGGATCATGCTGCCGCTGTATCTGGTGCTGCTGGCCACCTCCGTGGGCGCCAATCTCTCCACCCGGGGCCTGCTGGAGACCGACAACCGTCTGCTGGATATCCTGGGCGGTCTGCTGATCATAGCCTTCGTGGTGGCCATCATCGGCGTGTGCATCATGAGCCTGGTGGTGATGGTCCAGCGGTTCTACAAGAACCTGCTGCAGGACGAGGGCTACATCATGATGACCCTGCCCTGCTCCATCCACCAGCAGGTGTGGAGCAAGCTCATCGTCTCCGCCGTCTGGTTCGCCCTGTCCTTTGCGATGGTCTGTCTGGCCTGCGTCCTTATGGCCTTTGACGTGTCTGCCATTCAGGAGATCCTGGACCTCTGCCAGGAGCTTCTGCACGCCCTCACCGGCAAGTACTCCTTCAACGCCGTGGCCTTCGGCGTGGAGCTGCTGGTGCTGTGCTTCGTGGGCTGCTGCGTTCTGTGTCTGGAGTTCTACGCGGCACTGGCCATCGGTCACAGCCGTCCCTCCCACAAGATGGCCTGGTCCGTGCTGTTCTTCTTCATATTGCAGTTCGCCATGCAGATGATCAGTTCCGCGCTGATCATCGGGCTGGACGAATCGGCCTTCTACTACTTTCTGATGGATCTGACAGACGTTCACCTCAGCGGAACAGCGGCCATCCACGCCAGTCTGTGGTTCCTCTCCGCCTGCGCGGCAATTTATGGCGCTGTTTTCTATTTCTTAACAACTTATTTCTTGAAACGGCACCTCAACCTGGAGTAAACTATATTTCACAGCTCCGTCACGGTCTCCGGGACTGCTGGAGACCGTGACTTTCGTTTTGGAGGACCGCATGGGCTTTTTGGACACGATACTTAAAAAACTGCTGCTCACCGCCGGATGGGCCATGATACCGGTACTGGAGCTCCGGGGGGCCATCCCCATCGGCGTGGCCCAGGGCCTGGAGCCCTGGACGGCCTGTACCGCCGCGGTGGTAGGCAATATGCTGCCCATCCCCTTTCTGATCCTGCTGACCCGCCGGGTCTTCGACTGGCTCCGGGCCACGCCCCTGCTGGGGCCCAGGATCGTGCAGCTGGAGCATCGGGCCCATCTGAAGGGCCGTCTGGTGCGGAAGTACCGCCTGCTGGGGCTGGTGGTGCTGGTGGCCATTCCCCTGCCTGGCACCGGTGCCTGGACTGGGGCCCTGGTGGCCTCCGTACTGGACATCCGGCTCCGGGAGGCCCTGCCCGCCATCTTTCTGGGGGTCATCATCGCCGGCGGCATCATCACCGCCGTTACCATCGGCGTGGTGCGGCTGTTCTGAGGTGCGGATGACCGGATCTCTCATGAGAAAAGAGCCATGGAGACAGGCTTTCACCGTCTCTATGGCTCTCTTTTTCCATCTTGCGTTTATCCGGCGGTATACACCTTTTTCCCCGCACTCCACACCGCCCGGATGGCTCCCGGCTGGCGGAGATACACGCACCGTTCAAACCGCTCCCGCGCCGTCAGAGAATGGGGCTGGAGCAGCTGCCCGTCATCCAGCACCAGGGCGTGGAGGGGATTGCCCGCCGCGAAACCCGGCGCGTCTCCGAAAAAGGCCGCACCGGCGGAGGTGCCCAGATACCAGCCCTCCGCCACGGTGAGGAAGTCGGTCTGCCAGCCGTCCATGATGCGGCGGTCCTTGGAGGCCCGGATGGCGTCCGCCACAGCGTCAAACATGCTGATGGAGGATCCGCCGGCCACGTCGCTGCCCAGCGCCACCTTGACGCCCTCGTCCAGCATCACCCGCACCGGTGCCACGCCGGAACAGATGCTGTTGTTGGAGTTGGCGCAGTGGACCGCCGTCACGCCCGCATCCCGCATGGCCTGCCGCTCCCGCGCGTCGCTGTGGACGCAGTGGGCCATCAGCGTCCGGTCATTCCACAGGCCGAATTTGGCGTAGGTCTCCCAATACCGGGCGCAGTCCGGGTGGAGCCGGCCCACCAGTTCCATCTCCGCGTGGTTCTCCGACAGGTGGGACTGAATGGGCAGGTCCCGCTCCGCCGCCAGCTTCCCCAGGAAGGCCATCAGCTCATCGGTGCAGGAGGGGGTGAACCGGGGCGTCAGCATGGGGCGGATATTCTGAAACCGCCCGCACTCCTCCAGCCACCGCAGGGTCTCCCGCTCCGACTCCTCTGTGGTCTCCCGAAGGCAGGGGGCGTTGTTCCGGTCCATGTTCACCTTGCCCACATAGCCCACGACGCCCGCCTTCTCCAGCTCCTCCATAAGGATCAGCGTGGCCTCCCGGTGGAGGGAGGAGAACATGCACACCCGGGTGGTGCCCCCGGCCACCAGGTCTCGGGCAAGGCGGCTGTAGACCTCCCGGGCAAAGTCGGGATCGGCGTACCGGGCCTCTGTGGGGAAGGCATAGGCGTTCAGCCAGTCCAGCAGGGGCAGATCCATGCCCATGGCCATCATGGCGTACTGGGGGCCGTGGATGTGCAGGTCCGCCAGAGACTGTAGGATCAGGCAGTCTCCCCAGTCCTCCACCGCCGCGTTCCGGTATTGGGGCGGCAGCTCCGGAAACACACCGGTGATGACGCCGTCCTCAGCGACGAGATAGCCCTGTTCCGTGATGTCCAGTTCCCCCAGAGCGGGGGCGGACACGATATTGCCTTTTAAAATGGTGATCATCGCAAATACACCTCACACGTTTCTCATAAAAACAAAACGAGCGCCCGGACCGGTGCTTCCTCCGGCCGAACACTCATAGCGGGACCTCCGGCGGCCCCGTAGAAACTTCCGCGCCATGACAGCGGAACTATATGATCTTTGCTGTTTTCGTATTCATCATAGCACCCTCCGCCGGAAAAAGCAACCCCGTCCCGCCTGCCGCCCTCATAGACAAACGGCGGGATCTGTGATACAATATTGCAGTCGGAGCCGCAAACGCGGCACTGTGCGCCCCATTTGGATCCTGAACGGTCCCCCGTCTCTCCGGAGACACCGGACCGTGCTGTTTTGGAGGCTTCATATGAAAAAATACCAAGCCGTATCCCTGACCGCCCTGGCGGGCGGAGCCGCCGCCTTCGTCCTGCGGCTGGCCCAGAACCGCACCGGCTTCGAGGCCGATACCGGCCTGCCCGTGGCGGGAAATCCCTTCGCCCTTTTGCTGCCTGTCCTTCTGGCGGCGCTGGCGCTGGTAATCTTTCTGCTGACCCGTCGGCTGCCGGGTGAAAAGGAGGATACGCCCCTGACGTTCACCGGCTATTTCTCCGTCCGGAACACCGGCGTCCTGACGCTGATGGTGACGGGCGTCTTCCTTTGGGGAGCGTCCGGCATCGCGGACATCGTGCTGGCCCGGTTCCGGCCCAGCGTCAGCGCGGACAGCATCCTGTTCGCCATCACGCCCCGGCTGTATATCCTGCTGGGCATCCTCACCGTGCTGTCCGCCGGAGCGCTGTATGTGCTGCTGGACACCTGCCGCCGGGGCGGAAAGCGGGAGAACCGGGACTCCTCCCTCAGCGGGAACCTGCTTCTGGTCCCGGCGGGCTGCCTGCTGGTCCGGCTGGTGCTGGTCTACCGGGAGGACTCCGTGAATCCATCCCTGGCTGCCTATTATGTGGAGATCCTGGCCCTGGCCTTCCTGATCCTGGCGCTGTACCGCGCGTCCTCCTTCGGGTTCCACTGCGGCCGGACCCGGCGCCTCTCCCTGTACGCCGCCTGTGCCCTGATCCTGTGCCTGGCCACACTGGCGGATGGACACGACCTGCCCGCCTCCATGCTGTATCTGGGCGGCGCGGTGCTGATGCTGGGCCTTCTTCTGATGCGGGCCAGCGGAGAGGAGACCTCCGCCGGTCCGGAGAACAGTTGAGCCGCCGGACTGTCTTTTATGGAAACAAAATACGGAATAGAGAAAGCGCCAGCCTTCCGGCTGGCGCTTTCTCTATCTGTTTGGAAGATTGGATGAAAAGAAGTTTGTCTCTTGCAATTATTAAGATACCCGAGGTTTGTTAAGGAAGCCAGCCTGGTTTGTTACAAAAGTTTTAAATTCGGACAGTCTATCAAAAATTTTATGTCAACTTTCCTTCCGCAGATTCCGGAAAAACGCCGTCAGCAGCGCCTGGCACTCCTCTGCCAGGATGCCGCCCACCAGAGCAGGACGGTTGGGAAAGTCCTCCATGCAGAGGTTGATGACGCCGCCGCAGGCCCCCATGGCCGGGTCTCTGGCACCATAAAACACCCGGGAGACCCGGGCGTTCAGGATCGCGCCCGTGCACATGGGACAGGGCTCCAGGGTCACGTACAGCGTGCAGCCGTCCAGCCGCCAGGACCCCAGCGCCGCGTTGGCCTGGGCGATGGCCTCCATCTCCGCGTGGGAGGCGGCGGACTGCTTTTCCTCCCGGCGGTTCCGCCCCTCGCCGACGATCCGTCCCTCCCGGACGATGACGCAGCCCACCGGCACCTCTCCGGCCGCGGCGGCCTCCCGGGCCAGCTCCAGCGCCCGGCGCATATAGGTCTCGTGTTCCATCAGAACCTCCTGGCGCCCGTGGGCGCGATTTTCCGCCGGGACACGCCCCGGCGGGAATATTTTTGGAATATTTGGAAAGACTTCCCGTAGAATCAATCGTAAGGGGGGGACGAAGATGCGCGCCTGGTGCTTCTCGAAAAAGCCGGCTCCCGACCCGGAACTGGAGGACCTGAAGGCGGAACTGGCCGCCGCCCAGGGTGATCTGCAGGCGGCCTATAACCAGTTCGATCTGGCGGTGGAGCCGGAGCTGGTGGAATCCTGCATCTATCAGATCAACGCCATCCAGGCCCGGTGCAACTATCTCATCCGGGTCATCAAGGGCCGGTGTCCGCACTCTCCGGCGGCAGCGGCAGCGGCGGCAAAGACGAAGGAGGACGCCCTATGGACCTGAATCAGAAGATGCTGGCCGCCATTCTGGCGGGCTTTCTCATCATCGCGCTGCTGCGGGTGTTCAGCGCGCCCCTGCGGCTGGCGCTGCGGATACTGGCCAACACACTGCTGGGTTTTCTGGCACTGTGGGCGGTGAATCTCACCGCCGCCGTCACCGGCATCAGCCTGGGGCTGAACATCTGGAACGCCCTGGTCATCGGCGTTCTGGGGCTGCCGGGCTTCGTGCTGCTGCTGTTGGTGCAATGGGTGTTGTAGCTACATAAGCGGAACGCGGGAGGGGTCTCTGCCTCTCCTGCTTTGATTTTAAAAATGGAAAGTAAGATTTCGAGAGATATCAATAGAAAATCGAAGAAAAATTAAGATAACCAGCTGTTAAATGAATTTGCTGTTGACAGCTTTGTGCCCTTGTGCTATAAATATTCATGCTCCGATTTTAACCCGGAGCTCTTGATTTGTAAAGCGAGTCAAATATATATGTACGGAGGAAACACCATGTCCACTTTTATGGCAAACAAGGCCAACATTGAGCGTAAGTGGTACATTCTGGACGCTGCCGGCAAGCCCCTGGGCAAGACGGCTGTCCGGGCCGCCGATCTGCTGCGCGGCAAGATGAAGCCCACTTACACCCCCCACGCCGACTGCGGCGACAACGTCATCATCATCAACGCCGGCAAGGCTGTCCTCACCGGCAACAAGGGCACTCAGAAGATCTACCGGACTCACTCCGGCTGGGTGGGCGGCCTGAAAGAGACCCCCTATCGCATTCTGATGCAGGAGAAGCCCGAGGTTGCCATGCGGGTGGCCGTCCGCGGCATGATGCCCCGGAACACCGTCAGCAAGGATTCCCTCAAGCGTCTGCACATCTATGCCGGCGCGGACTATGAGCAGCAGGCCCAGAAGCCCGTTGCCCTGGACGTTGAATAAGGAGGAGCGAGAGCATGTATCAGTCTAAGAAACCCTATCTGTATGGTACCGGCCGTCGGAAGTCCTCCGTGGCCCGTGTCCACCTGTTCCCCAACGGCACCGGCTCCATCACCATCAACGGCCGTGACATCGATGACTACTTCGGCCTGGACACCCTGAAGATGGTGGTCCGTCAGCCCCTGGAGTCCACCGGCAACGCCGGCAAAATGGACATCGTTGCCACCGTCACCGGCGGCGGCGTCTCCGGCCAGGCCGGCGCCCTGCGCCACGGCATCGCCCGTGCCCTGCTGCTGGCTTCCGAGGACTATCGTCCCATTCTGAAGAAGGCCGGCTTCCTGACCCGCGATCCTCGTATGAAGGAGCGCAAAAAGTACGGCCTGAAAGCAGCGCGGCGTGCTCCCCAGTTCAGCAAGCGCTGATTTACCGTATCGATACGAATCATCCCCGGAAGCAGCCGCTTCCGGGGATTTTTTATGCCAGCCAGCAGATCCGCATACGACGCGTGACAGGACGCCGCATCTGTGATAGAATGGATGCCGTCAGAACAAAGCCGTCCCCACGATCAAAAGGAGGAAATAATCCCATGGTTACTATCGCACAGCGCATCGAGGCGCTTCGCATGCAGAAGGGCATGAGCCGTCCCGCCCTGGCGGCGGCGTTGGGCTTTCCCAGAATGTCCGTTGAAAAATTCGAGACGGGCCGTCAGACCCCCTCCCAGGACCAGCAGACCAAGCTGGCCCGGTATTTCGGCGTCTCCCTGTCCTATCTCCGGGGTGAGAGCGACGATCCCACCAGCATGGAGTCCTGGCTCAGTGGCGGCTTCGCGGAGGAGCCCGCCGAACCCGCCGTCCGGTCTGCACCCAAGGCCGCACCCCGTCCCGCCGCCCAGGTGGTGCAGTCCTCCGGCGGCAGCGGCGACAGCGCGGTGTTCAGCGCCCTGCTGAAAAGCAAGTCCTTCCAGACGCTGGTCCGGGACACGGTGCTGGAGGTCCTCCGCTCCCCCGAGGGCCAGCAGCTTCTGGCTAAGGCCGTGAAAAAAGAGCTGGACCGCTGAGAGAATCTCACATATGCGCATCGACCCGCTGCCCTATGGCTCCGGGTCGATGCGCATATCGGGCAGTGTTGGGTTCCTCAGCCCAGCAGGGTCGCCAGCTCCGTCATGGCGGCGGTCTCCTGGTCCCCCAGCTCCCGGAGGATCTCCATCTGGGCCTCCACGGCAGCCTCGTAGACGGCGATCTCCTCCCGGAAATCTCCGCCCTCCTCGTCATAGCGGACGAAGAGACTGCGGGTGGCGGCGTCCACGTCGGCCTTGGTGAAGCCGATGTCCGTGCCCCAGTACAGGTTGTCCTGATTGCCCTCGCCCCAGAGCATGTCGTCCTGCACGACGATGACCTCCGGAGAGAAGTACATGGCGTACCACTCCAGCACGTTGTTTACCGTCCAGGCGTACTCGTCCACCGCCGCGGCCACGTCGCCGGTCTCCAGGCAGGCGATGATGTCCCGGCACAGTTGGATGTTCTCCTGGGGCGCCTCATGGGGCACGATGGGCCGCTCATACATCAGACCCAGCAGGTGCTTCTGGGCGTACCGGAAGGCCTCCAGGTTCTGATCCGTCAGCTGCCTACCCTGGTCCCAAAGGGCTGCCATGGTCTCCGCATCGTTCTCCTCCCGAGCCTGGCGATAGCCGCTGTTGACGGTCTCTACCTGCTCCTTCATGGCCCGGGCGGCGGTGTTCAACGCCTCCAGCGCGTCCTGGAAGGCGGACACATCCACGCCGGCCTCCGCCATCAGTTCCTCATCCATGGCCTCCAGCACCCGGTCATACTGGGCGGTGAAGTCCAGATACAGGGCGGGGGTCTGGTCGACGTACATGGCCAGGGCACCGTAGTACTGGATGTTGAAGTTCATGACTGCCTCGTTGTAGGTGTCCGGATTGTCATACTGACTGTGGTAGATGTTCTCATAGAAGGGGAACACCGTCTCCATATCCTCCTGCAGCAGGAAGCCGTTCACCGTGGAGGGCACACCGGCGGCGTAGTAAGAGAAGTCGTCGGAGTAGGTGTAGGTCTGGTAGCCGCCGGTCAGCACGCCGTCGGGGAAGCAGCCCACCGGATCGGGAGAGTAGTCGTACTCGTTGGCGAAATAGTCCAGCATGGTGAACATCTCCGGCGCGGAATAGGTGCTGGTGTAGGTGTCGAACTCATAGGCAGGCAGCTCGAAGTTGATGAAGGACAGGGTCTTCCCCACCCACTCGGGGTGGACATGGTTGATCATCTCCCAGGCGCCCACGGTCCAGTCGTACTGGGTGTAGGAGGAACCCCACTCCTCGGCGCCGTGGAGGCAGAACACGATGTCGTTCTCCGGCTGATAGCCCGCGTCGATCATGGCCTTGGCCATGGCCAGCACCAGGCCTACAGCGCAGTTGTCGTCCTGGAAGCCCCAGAAGTGGGCGTCATAGTGGCCTCCTACCAGGATCTGATGGTCCGAGGACTTTCCCTTCAGCACGCCGGTGACGTTGTAGGTGGTGCCCGCGTCGATGTCCACCTCGTTGTCCACCGTCAGGGTGGCGGTGACCGGTCCGGCGGCCAGCTTCTCCCGGATCTCCCGGGAGTCCGCCACGCTGATGGACAGGGTGGGGATATTGGCCGGGCCGCAGATGTCCTGGCTGTTGAGGGCGTCCTCCGCGATCTGGGCGTAGCCGCCCACGTTGGCGGCCAGTACCGCCGCCGCGCCCTGATGCTCCGCCTCCAGCATGGGATAGGTGATCCACCAGTCGTTCCGCTGGTCAATGTCGATGAGAACGATCTTGCCGGTGACGTCCAGGTCCTCATAGTCCCACATGGTGCCCTTGCCCGCGTAGACCACCTCGGCGGTGATCCCCTCAGCGGGGGTGGAGGCGGCGGCATAGGAGTAGACGTCGTAATTCTTCCCGTCCACGGTGAAGGAGGCGCCGTTGAACTGCCAGCGGTCGCACTGAGCGGCCACCTTTTCCACATCGGTCAGGCCGATGTCCTCCATCACGCCCGCCAGATAGTCCGCGGCGGCGTGCTCCGCGTCGCTGCCGGAATTCCGGCCGCCCAGGTCGGAGTTGAAGAAGGACGGATTGGTGGTCAGCTCCAGGGCCACGTCATAGGCGAAGTCCGGAGAGACGGCGCTGATGTAGCTATCGTACAGCTCCTGAAGCGTGGGGGACGCGGGAGCGGATGCCGATGCGGCGGGCGCCTGCGTCTGGCTACAGGCCGTCAGCAGCATCGTCAGGCCCAGGAACAGTGCGGTCAGGGATCTTTTCAATTCTCTTTTCCTCCTAATAAATGGAATTTTGATCTATAAAAAACAGGTGACACGTTTTGAAACGTGTCACCTGTTGTCTTACGAAATTCCGGCGCCCTCCCATGGCGCGCGGAACCGGGATCGACTGGCAGTTCAGAGTCTATACAGCAAAAATCACTTTTACCACTCTTATTGACCGTTTCACAAGTTGACATGTTCCAACTCATAAAATTTGAGCTTTGAACTCAATCAATAAGGCAACGAAAGTTGCCACCCGCACCCGCGGTGCGGTCCCCGGCTCCTCGACGGGTTTTCGGCATTTGACCCGGCCGTCCGTGTAGCCTTGGCCCTTCCGGCAGAAGGGCGGTCATGATTTTTGACTGGACAGACTCCAATCACAAATTGGGGTTAGTATAATCGCAATCGGAAAAAAATGCAAGCATTTTTTTGAGGGATTTTTCCGCAGAGACCTCACGCCTGACGCACGGCGTCCTTCATGGATTTCACGTAGTCATACACGTAGGGCGCGGCGTCCCGGCCGTACTTCCCCACCAGCTTGACGATGGCGCTGCCCACGATGGCGCCGTCGGAGAGACCGGCCATCTTCTTCGCCTGCTCCGGCGTGGAGATGCCGAAGCCCACGGCGCAGGGGATGGAACTGGCCTCCCGCACCAGCTTCACCATGGCCCCGATGTCCGTGGTGATCTCGCCGCGGGTGCCGGTGACACCCATGGAGGAGACGATGTACAGGAAGCCGCTGGCCTCCCGGGCGATCATGGAGATGCGGTCCTCGGAGGTGGGGGCCACCAGGGAGACCAGATCCAGGCCGTACCGCTTGCAGATGGGCTCGAACTCCTCCTTCTCCTCAAAGGGCACGTCCGGCAGGATGAGGCCGTCGATGCCAATGCCGGCGCAGGCGGAGATGAACCGCTCCGAGCCGTAGGAGAACACCACGTTGGCGTAGGTCATGAACACCATGGGGACGGTGACATCTTTCCGCAGCTCCCGGACCATGTCGAAGATCTGATCCGTGGTAACGCCGCCGGACAGTGCCCGGATGTTGGCCGCCTGGATGACGGGACCCTCGGCGGTGGGGTCCGAGAAGGGGATGCCCAGCTCAATGAGATCCGCTCCGGCCCGGACAGCCTCCCGGACCACCCTGACGGTGGTCTCCAGGTCCGGGTCGCCGCAGGTGATGAAGGCGATGAACGCCTTGCCGTTGGCAAAGGCCTTTGCAATGTTACTCATGGAGATTCTCCCCTCTGTACCGGGCGATGGCGGCGCAGTCCTTGTCGCCCCGGCCGGAAATGTTGATGACGATGATCTGATCCTTCCCCATGGTGGGCGCCAGAGTCATGGCATGGGCCACGGCGTGGGCGGACTCAATGGCGGGGATGATGCCCTCCGTGCGGCTGAGGTACTCAAAGGCGTTTACCGCCTGCTCGTCCGTGATGCCCACGTACTCTGCCCGGCCGATGTCGTGGAGCCAAGCGTGTTCCGGGCCGATGCCGGGATAGTCCAGACCGGCGGAGATGGAGTACACCGGCGCGATCTGTCCGTACTGGTCCTGGCAGAAATAGGACTTCATGCCGTGGAAGATGCCCTCCCGGCCGGTATTGATGGTAGCGGCGGTCTCCGGGGTGTCGATGCCCCGGCCCGCGGCCTCGCAGCCGATGAGCCGGACGGAGGGATCGTCGATGAAGTGGTAAAACGCGCCGATGGCGTTGGAACCGCCGCCCACGCAGGCCAGCACCACGTCGGGGAGCCTGCCCTCCTTCTCCATGAGCTGCTGTTTGATCTCTTTGGAGATCACCGCCTGGAAGTCCCGGACGATGGTGGGGAAGGGATGGGGGCCCATGACGGAGCCGAGACAGTAGTGGGTGTCGCTGATGCGGTTGGTCCACTCCCGCATGGCCTCGGAGACGGCGTCCTTCAGGGTACCAGTGCCGCTGGCCACGGGGATGACCTCCGCCCCCAGCAGCCGCATCCGGTACACGTTCAGGGCCTGGCGTCTGGTGTCCTCCTCGCCCATGTACACCACGCACTCCATGCCGAACAGGGCCGCGGCGGTGGCGGTGGCCACGCCGTGCTGCCCCGCGCCGGTCTCGGCGATGAGGCGGGTCTTGCCCATCTTTTTGGCCAGCAGCGCCTGGCCCAGCACATTGTTGATCTTGTGGGCGCCGGTGTGGTTCAGGTCCTCCCGCTTCAGATAGATCTTCGCCCCGCCCAGGTCCTCGGTCATTTTTCTGGCGAAGTACAGGCGGCTGGGCCGTCCGGCGTACTCATTCAGCAGTTGCGTCAGCTCCGCCTGAAACGCCGTGTCCTCCCGATAGCGGTCGTAGGCCTCCTCCAGCTCAATGACGGCGTTCATCAGCGTCTCGGGGATATACTGTCCGCCGTGGATGCCGAAGCGCCCTTTTCTCTGTGTCATAAAAATTCCTCCCTGTCGATCTCTGTTCCGTTGAAACGCAAAAAAACCGTCCCTGATGGATGATCCATCAAGGACGGTAGAAATTCCATACCGCGGTGCCACCTTGTTTCACGGTCAAAGCCGTGCCCTCAGCAGAGTACCAACATACTCCCGGCAGGATAACGCCCGCCTCCGGCGTCACGGGATACTTGCGGACAACCGCTTTCACCGCGCCCTCAGTGACCCATTGTGACCATCTGCATCTCGATCCGGATCCCAGCACCCCGGACTCTCTGCGCGCGCATGGCGGCCTTTACTTTCACTTCAATGGTTTAAAGCAATATTTGACTTATTGGCGTTATCATACTCGCCTTTTCCCCGGTTGTCAAGAAAAACTTTGACACCGCCCGGCCCTCACAGGTCGTACACGTCCGGGCGGCGGTCACGGTAGACGTCCATGGCCCGCCGGGTGGCCAGAATGTGGGAGACATCCAGGTCCGCGGTGACGATCTCCTCGTCCCGGCCGCCCAGCGCCAGGCACTCGCCCAGCGGTCCGTAGACGGCGGAGTGGCCGCTGTACTGGACGCCGTCGATGACACCGCCGGGGCTGGTGCAGGAGAGATAGCACAGGTTCTCAATGGCCCGGGAGCGGTTCATGATATCCCACACCAGCACCTTCTCCTCCGTCCACTCGGCCACCAGGAACTGCACCAGGGAGCCCCGGAGCATCTCCGTGCGGAACAGCTCCGGGAAGCGGATATCGTAGCAGATCACCAGACTACATGGCACGCCGTCCAGGGTGAAATTGCAGGGAGAGTTGCCGGCCCGGAAGGTCTTATCCTCCCCGGCGGGGCTATACAGATGGACCTTGTCATACTGGGCGATCATCTTCCCCTCCCGGTCAAAGACGCAGGCAGTATTGTAGAGATGTCCGTCGGGCTTTCGGTTCACCACCGACCCGGCGATGATGTTGACGTGCAATTCCTTCGCCAGGGCGGAGAAGGTCTCCCGCACCTGGGCGCAGTCCTGATCCGCGAAGTCGCCGATGTTCCCCTCCGGCGCGAAGCCCGTGGTCCAGGTCTCCGGCAGGGTGATGACATCCGGGTGCTGGAGGGCGGCCTTCCGCACCAGCTCCTCCGCGTGAGCGAAATTCTCACGGGGCGAATTCAGCTTGATATTCATCTGAAGCATACTGATTCTCATGATGTTCCTCCTGTTTTGGCGGTCTTTAATGGTCTTTTTCTATCAAAACTGTACCACAGCCGCCGTAAATTTGCAAGTTAGCGGCGGACACCGGTTGAAAAACCCCAGCGCTCATGTTAGAATCAGAGCATCCTGTGAAGCAGGCGGACGGCCTGCTCTTTTGGAAAGGGCGGAGCGGCAGATGAAATTCAAAAATCCCCTGCTGGCAGTGCGGGATATGGAGCGGTCCAAGGCATTTTACCGGACCGTGTTGGGCCTGCGGGTCATCATGGACTTCGGCGCCAACGTGACTCTCACCGGCGGCGTGTGCTTACAGACCGCGGACAGCTGGGCAGATCTTCTCCGTGTTGGGGCGGAGGACATTCGGTTCGGCGGAAAAGACGGAGAGCTGTACTTTGAGGAGGACGACTTCGACGGCTTTCTGTCCCGGCTGGAGGGCCTACCGGACATCCGGTATGTCCATCCGGCACTGGAACACCCGTGGGGCCAGCGGGCCGTGCGCTTTTACGATCCCGACGGCCACATCATCGAAGTGGGCGAAAATATGAAAAACGTGTGCAGACGGTTTCTGGACAGCGGCATGACGCCGGAGGAAACGGCGGAACGGATGGACGTCCCCCTGAAATTCGTCAGCGGCTGTATGCGCTGAACAGCCATTGCAAAAGCCCCGCGGTCTCCGGATCCTGCCGGATGCCGCGGGGCTTTCTGTTGAAACGGTCTGCGCTTTAGGATGGGCCGGACTTACTTTTTCAGCTCGTCGCCGTCGCCGCAGGCGGCCTTGGCCACCAAGCCGCTGAGCGCCAGCACCGCCAGCAGGTTGGGGATGACCATGAGGCCGTTGAACATATCGGACATATCCCACACCAGGCTCACCTTCTGGAAGGAGCCCACGAAGATGAAGCACACGGCGATGACGGCGTAGGCCACCCGAGCGGTCTTGCTGCCGTGGAACAGGGCCTTCACGTTGGTCTCACCGAAGAAGTACCAGCTGATGATGGTGGAGAAGGCGAAGAACAGCATGCAGATGGCCACGAAGGCGTTGCCGAAGGAGCCGAAGGCCTGGGTGAAGGCCGCCTGGGCCAGGGCCGTGCCGGTGAGACCGCCCTCCTTCATGGGCTCCAGCAGGCCGGAGGACAGGATCACCAGCGCCGTCATAGTCAGCACCACGAAGGTATCGATGAACACGCCCATCATGGCGATGACGCCCTGATCCTGTGGCTTTTCCACCTTTGCCAGGGCGTGGGCGTGGGGCGTGGAGCCCATGCCGGCCTCATTGGAGAACAGGCCCCGGGCCACGCCGAAGCGCATGGCCTCCTTGACGCCCAGACCCAGTGCGCCGCCGAAGACGGCCTGGGGATTGAAGGCGCACACGAAGATGGACTTGATGGCGGGGAGAAGGTTGGCGTGGTTGATGACCAGGATGACGAGGCTTCCCAGGATGTAGAAGCAGGCCATGATGGGCACGATCTTCTCCGTGAAGGAGGCGATGCGCCGCACGCCGCCGATGAAGATGAACGCGGCGATGGCGGCCACAACGACGCCCATGACGGCCTTGGGGATGCCGAAGGCGGTGTGGAAGGCGTCTCCGATGGAGTTGGACTGGACCATGTTGCCCATGAAGCCCAGGGCCAGGATGATGGCGATGGAGAAGAAGCCGGCCAGGAACTTGCCGAGGCCGCCCTTGAAGGCCGCCTGGATATAGTAGATGGGACCGCCGGTGACATGGCCGTCCTTGTCTGTGGTCTTGAACTTCTGTGCCAGCACGGCCTCGCCGTAGATGGTGGACATGCCGAAGAAGGCGGAGACCCACATCCAGAAGATGGCGCCGGGGCCGCCGGAGTACAGGGCGGTGGCGCAGCCGGTGATGTTGCCGGTGCCCACCTGGGCGGCGATGGCGGTGGTCAGAGCCTGGAAGGAGCTCATGCCCTCCTTGCCGGCCTTTTCGCCGCTGAGGGAGAAGCTGCCGAACAGGCGGCGCCAGCCCTCGCCGAATTTGCGGATCTGGACAAACCGGGTACGGATAGAGTAATAGATACCGGTGAGCAGCAGCAGGAACAACAGCAGCAGCTGCTTGTTCCACAGGACGTCGTTGACTGCGCCAACGATCTTGGTGATGATGGCTTCCATAGTGTTGATTTCCCCTCTGTTCCCGGCAAACGAGACAAAAAGAAAAAGAGCGGGACTGTGACACGGTCCCACTCAACCAACAGATCCGGTAATCCACTCCGCAGAACGCGCGGAAAGACCCTTCCGGTCTATACTCTGTCCTTTTACCTGAGAGATTCAGCGCGGCCGGCCGCCGCGCCTTGCACCTTCGGTACTCGTCATTGAGCTTCTCCAGAGCCACATCCATTCTTAGTCCCCACCCGGATCTCCGGGCGCCTGAGAGTTTTACTCCTTCGGCAGGCTTCCGCCATTTCCCTAAGAACTTCGTTTGCCGTTATTGAATTTTCCCCCGGAAATCCGGAGCAAGTATTACCTTACTACGTTCGACAGCAATTGTCAACAGAGGCGGCAAAAAAGTTTCAGAAAACCCTTCTGCCCGCCGGTTCGTGTGACAAAAGTCCGGGAGGGAAGATCCCTCCCGGACTTTCCTGAAGCGCTGTTTTGTGTCCGGAGACGCGGTTCTTACTTGATGCGCTCGCCGGCGGCCTCCTTGGCCTTGATCTCGCGCATGGCGTCCTTGTGGCTCAGGTTCACGCGGCCCTTCTCGTCGATGTCGGTGACCTTGACCCACATCATGTCGCCGATGCGGCAGGCGTCCTCCACCTTCTCAATGCGGTGGTCGGCCAGCTTGGAGATGTGGACCAGGCCGTCCTTGCCGGGAGCCAGCTCCACGAAGGCGCCGAAGGTCATCAGCCGTACCACGCGGCCATAGTACAGCGCACCCACCTCCGGCTCGAAGACGATGTCGTCGATGCACTTCTTGGCGGCGTTGCAGGCCTCGGGGTTAGGGGCGGAGATGAAGATGGAGCCATCGTCGTTGATGTCGATCTTGCAGCCGGTGTCGGCCACGATCTTCTGGATGACCTTGCCGCCGGAGCCGATGACCTCGCGGATGCGGTCGGGATTGATGTGCATGGTCAGCATCTTGGGCGCGTACTTGGAAACTTCCTTCCGGGGCTCCGCGATGCAGGGCAGCATGATCTGGTCCAGGATCTGGCACCGGGCGTCATAGGTGATGTCCAGAGCGTTCTTGATGATCTCCATGGTCAGGCCGTCGTTCTTCAGGTCCATCTGAATGGCGGTGATGCCCTTCTTGGTGCCGGCCACCTTGAAGTCCATCTCGCCGTGGAAGTCCTCCACGCCCTGGATGTCGATGAAGGTGGTGAAGGAGCCGTCGTCGTCCTGGATCAGGCCGCAGGAGATGCCGGCCACGGGGGCCTTGATGGGCACGCCGGCGTCCATCAGAGCCAGGGTGGAGCCGCAGATGGAACCCTGAGAGGTGGAGCCGTTGGAGCTGACCACCTCGCTGACCACGCGGATGGCGTAGGGGAACTCCTCCACGGAGGGGATCACGGGCAGCAGGGCGCGCTCGGCCAGCGCGCCGTGGCCGATCTCACGGCGTCCGGGAGAACGGGCGGGCTTGGCCTCGCCGACAGAGTAGCCGGGGAAGTTGTAGTGGTGCATATACCGCTTCTCCGTCTCCTCCCAGATGGTGTCCAGCTTCTGGTTGGCGGAGAGGGTGTCCAGCGTACAGGCGGACAGCACCTGGGTCTGGCCGCGGGTGAACAGGCCGGAGCCGTGGGCGCGGGGCAGCACGCCCACCTCAGCGGCCAGGGGACGGATCTCGTTCTTCTGGCGGCCGTCCACGCGGTGGCCCTCCAGCAGCCAGGCCTTGACGATCTTCTTCTGGAACTTGTAGGTGATCTCCTCCAGGTACTGGTCCATATCGGGATGGGTGTCCAGATACTTCTCGTGCCACTTCTCGATCATGGCGTTCCAGCGGGCCTCACGGACGTTCTTGTCGTCGGTGTCCATGGCGGCCTTGGCCTCGTCCATGAAGTTGGCCACGATGTCGTCGAACAGCTCCTGATCGAAGGCGGCGTGGGGATAGTCGAACTTGGGCTTGCCGATCTCGGCGACCATCCTGTTGATCAGCTCGATCTGCTTCTGGTTCTCCTCATGGGCCTGACGGATGGCCTCGAACATGACGTCGTTGGGCACCTCGTTGGCGCCGGCCTCGATCATGACCACCTTCTTGCCGGTGGAGACCACGGTAACGTCCAGGTCAGAGACCTTCCGCTGCTCGCTGGTGGGATTGAACACCAGCTTGCCGTCCACCAGACCCACCTTCAGGGCGCCCACGGGGCCGTTCCAGGGAATGTCGGAGATGGCCAGGGCGGCGGAGGTGCCGATGAGGGCCGCGATCTCGGGAGAGCAGTCGTGGTCCACGCTCATGACGGTGCACATGATGGACACGTCGTTGCGGAAGTCATAGGGGAACAGGGGCCGGATGGGGCGGTCGATGACACGGCTGGTGAGGATGCCCTTCTCGCCGGGACGGCCCTCACGGCGGTTGAAGCTGCCGGGAATACGGCCCACGGCGTACATCTTCTCCTCAAAGTCCACGCTCAGGGGGAAGAAGTCGATGCCGTCCCGGGGACGGGGAGCGGCGGTGGCGCAGCACAGCACGCGGGTGTCGCCGTAGCCCACCATGACGGCGGCATTGGCCAGTTCGGCCAGCTTGCCCACCTCCAGGGTCAGGGGACGGCCGGCCAGCTCCATCTCATACTTGTGATAGTTGGGGAACTGTCTCTTGGTGATGATGGTTGACATTGCGTTTCTCCTTTACATTTGATGTTGCTCGGGAGGGACGCTTTTCGTATTTGAAAGCATGTCCGAGTCTCAAATTCGGGCACAGTTTCAAACACAAAAAGTCCGTCTCTCCCGGCGGGAATTCCGATTCTTCAGCAGGGAAAGGGTCGTCCGGAGGGCCTGCGCCCTCCGGTTCCACCGGCCGGAGCCGGTGAAACGGACGGGATCATTTTTGCAGCGGCGTGTACGGCCCAAAAAATGACCCTCAGGTTCCGGAGTGTGCGAACGCCCCGCCGCATTGCGGCGGGGCGTAAGTGCGCGGAGAAATCCGGCAAGCCCCGCTCAAAAAAGTCTGAACAACTTTTTTGAAATCACTTCCGGATGCCCAGCTTGGCGATCAGGGCACGATAGCGCTCGATATCCTTCTTCTGCAGGTAGTCCAGCAGACGGCGGCGCTGGCCGACCATCTTGAACAGGCCCCGGCGGGAGTGGTTGTCCTGGGGATTCTGCTGGAGATGGGCGGTGAGGTTGGCGATCCGCTCGGTGAGAATGGCCACCTGGACCTCGGGGGAGCCGGTGTCGTTCTCATGGGTGCGGTTGGCGTTGATGATCTCGGTCTTCTGTTCTTTGCGCAGCATAATCAATTTCCACCTTTCATACGATGCCCCGCGAAACTGCGCGCCGGGCCGGTGAAGATCCGCGGTACGAAGCTTCGGGGAAAGTTTTCTGCACGTTCGCGTGCCTAGTCAATATAGCATAGAATTCCCGGCTTGTAAAGGAAAAAATACGCCGTTTCGCAACTTTTTTCCGGCCGGACGGGCGTATCTCCTCGGAATCTGTTTAATTTGCCGGGATGTTTCTCCGGAAGACCGTCCAGGACGTGCAAACGCCCTCCCCACGTAGATTGCCCGATGCCGCAGCCCTTCATTCCGCACCGCCGGGGCTGTCGGCATGAAAAAAGCAAAAATCCCGGAATCCACCCTTGACAACGGACACCGTTCATGATAACCTAACCGTACTAATACGGTTAGTACAGTTGTTGAGGAAGGTGCGTCATGTCGCTGCTTGTCATGTTACTGGGTGTTGCCGCGCTGGCAACCGTCCTTCTCGCGGCAGTCATTTTAAACAGGAGGTGAGCGGATGATCAGCCTGAATTACCGGGACTCCCGGCCCATTTATGAGCAGATCAGGGACGAGCTGCGGAAGCTGATCGTCAGCGGGGCGCTGGCAACGGACGAGAAGCTGCCCTCCGTCCGGGCGCTGGCCGCTCAGCTGGCCATCAATCCCAACACCATCCAGCGGGCCTACAATGAGCTGGAGGCAGAGGGGTATATCTATTCCGTTCCCGGAAAGGGCAGCTTTGCCGCCGGGAACGACGCTGCCGGGGCCCGGCGGCGGGAGGAGCTGCTGCGGCAGGCCAGGGACCTGCTCCGGGAGCTGCGGTATCTGGGCGTCTGCCAGGAGGAGCTGGCGGCGCTGCTGAAGGAGGTAGACCAATGATCGAAGTACGGGAACTTGTGAAGCGGTTCGACGGCTTTGCCGCTCTGGACGGTGCTTCGCTGTCGGTGCCCACCGGCAGCGTCTACGGACTGGTGGGACCCAACGGCGCAGGCAAATCCACGCTGATCCGCCATCTGACGGGCATTTACCGCCAGGACGAGGGCACCATCTCCATCGCCGGGGAGCCGGTTTGGGAGAACAGCGCCCTGAAGGCCCGGGTCGCGGCCATTCCGGACGACTGGTATTATTTCCCCCAGTCCTCCATCCGGGACATGATGCGGTTCTACAGGAGCTTTTATCCCGCGTTCAATATGGAGCGGTATGAAAAGCTGAAGGAGGTCTTCCAGATCGACGAGAAGCGGCCCATCCGCCGCCTGTCCAAGGGTATACAGAAGCAGGCGGCCTTCTGGCTGACCCTCTGCTGCATGCCGGACTATCTGGTCCTGGATGAGCCGGTGGACGGCCTGGACCCGGTGATGCGGCGGCAGGTGTGGTCCCTGGTGATGGGCGACGTGTCGGAGCGGGGCACCACAGTGCTGGTCAGCTCCCACAATCTCCGGGAGCTGGAGGACGTCTGCGACCATGTGGGCATCATGGATCACGGAAAGGTGCTGCTGGAGCGGTCTCTGGCCCAGCTCCAGGACAACATGGTCAAGCTCCAGGTGGTGTTCCCTGACGGCGTGACGGAGGTCCCGGCGGAGCTGCCGGTACTTCACGCGTCGAAGATGGGCCGCATCCACACCCTCATCATGCGCATGAGCGCCCGGGAGGCGGAGGAGCGGGTGGCGGCCTACAGTCCGCTGCTGGTGGACGCGGTGCCCCTGACATTGGAGGAGATCTTCATCTACGAACTGGGAGGTGTGAACTATGAAGTCAAAGACATGGTCCTGTGACCGGGGACTGTTCAGCGCCGGACTGTTCCGGAAGAACCTGAGCCGCTTCTGGCCCCTGTGGGGCATGGCCTCCTTCCTGGGACTGCTGATGCCGCTGGCGGTGCTGTTCCAGAAGCTGCGGTATCCCGAGTTGGTCATCCAGCCCCTGGAGGTGACGGCAGGCTACTACGACATTCTGGCCTACGCCGTGCCCATCGTCTCCCTGTGCTACGCCATCCTCTGCGCCATGACGGTGTGGAGCTATCTGTACAGCCCCCGCAGCGTCAGCATGATGCACACCCTGCCCATCCGCCGGTCAGGGCTGTTCGTCACCAATTTCCTCTCCGGCATGGCTATGATGCTGATCCCCTACGTGGTCACCGGCGCCATGTGCGTTCTGCTGACCCTGATCTACAGCTGCTTTGAGCCGGTGGGCCTGCTGGTCACCGTTCTGGGCGTGCTGGGAGACAGCTTCTTCTACTTTTCCACCGCCACCCTGGCGGCTTTCTGCGTGGGCAACATCTTCGCCCTGCCGGCGGTGTATTTCCTGCTCCACTTCCTGGCCGTGATGCTGGACTGGCTGCTGTCCACCTTCGCCCAGGGCTATCTGTTCGGCCTCACCAGCAGCTACTCCGGCACGGTGGAATTCCTGTCCCCCACGGTGTATCTGCTGGACCGCGTGAACGTGGACCGGACCTGGCAGGAGGTGCAGGCCCGGACGGCGCTGACCAACACCGGCTATTTCACCAGCGGGCTTGCGGAAGTGACGCTGCGGAACTTCTGGCTCATCGGCGTCTACGCCCTGGTGGGCGTGGCACTGCTGACCCTGGCCTGGGCGCTGTATGCCCACCGCCGCAGCGAGAGCGCCGGGGACGTGGTGGCCGTGGGCTGGATGAAGCCGGTGTTCCGCTTCGGTCTTGCGGCCCTGGCGGCCCTGCTGGGCGGACAGCTGCTGTACGCCCTGTTCTGGAGCAGCTTCCAGGACGGCCAGTATTACGACTCCGTTCCTCTGGTGGTGTGTATGCTGGTGGCGGGCACCATCGGCTACTACGGCTCCTCCATGCTGCTGGCCAAGTCCCTGCGGGTGTTCCGGAGGAGCTGGATGGGCCTGGCGGCGGTGGCCTTGGGCTGCATCGCCCTGTGCGGCATCCTGCGGTTCGACGTGCTGAACATCGCCGGACGGGTGCCGGAGCTGAACAGCGTGAAAGAGGTCCGTCTGGACGCCGCCGGCAACAGCTACACCCTCTATCCCGGCGAGGACAATGCGGTCATCGAGCAGATCCGGCAGCTCCATCAGACCATCGTGGCGGACGAGGACTACATTCGCTCTCCCCACAGCTGGGACATCGTCACTCCCGACGGCGGCGGGGAGAACGCCGTGACCTTCACCTATCTCACGCTGGTCTACGAGTTCACCGGCGGCGGAGAGGTGCGGCGGAGCTATGATCTGCCCCTGACCCGTGAACGTCTCGTCCAGGAGGGCACCTACGACAATCTGCTGGACCGGCTCATCAACGACGAGGACATGAAGACCCGGCGGCTCCACGCAGGCGACAGCCGCTACACCGTGGAGGGCGGCTATCTGTACTGTGATGTCAGCGAGAGCGGCTATGATCTGAACAGCCGGGAAGCCGCCTCTGTTCTGGAGGCAGCGGCAAAAGACGCCGCCGACGGCACCTGGGGCACCTACGACTGGTTCAACGAGGACAGCGGGGGTGACTACGCCATCGATCTGGAATTGCAGTTCAGCTATGCCGATGAGTCCACCCGCAGCAGCAACTGGATTACCATCAGAGTCCGTCCCGGCATGGAAAACACCGTGGCCTGCCTGAAGGAGCTGGGTCTGGTAACGGACCGGGATCTGGTGACCTACGCGGAACTGGACGACCGGGAGTTCGCCCTGAAATACGGAGGGGTCCCGACGGAGATCCTGACGGAGACAGAGGCCGCGGCCATCGGCATCATCGGCGGCGCCGACGGCCCCACGGAGACTTTTGTGACGGAAGCGGTGGGATAAGCGCATGTCCGCACGCAGAAGAAAGAGACGCCGGCGGTGGAATCCTCGGTTCGTGATCCTGTGCGCCGCGCTGCTGGCGCTGGCCTGCGGGCTGGCGGTAGGGCTGTTCCGATGGCTCACCGCCGGTCCTCCGGCGGAGGACACGGTGCTGCCGGACTACGTGACGGAGGACCTGCTGACGGTGAACCAGTGGTCCCGCCCCGGCACGCCGCTGGAGGAGATCAACGGCATCGTCATCCACTACGTGGGCAATCCCGGCACCACTGCTCAGGCCAACCGGAATTACTTTGAATCTCTGTCCACCGGAAAGGACGGCACCTATGCCAGCTCCCACTTTGTGGTGGGTCTGGAGGGGGAGGTCCTGCTGTGCGTCCCCCTGACGGAGGAGGCCTACGCCTCTAACAGCCGCAACGGCGATACCGTCTCCATTGAGGTCTGCCATCCCGACGACACCGGGGAGTTTTCCACAGTCACCTACGACCGGGTGGTGGAGCTGACGGCCTGGCTGTGCCGGGAATTCCGGCTGGATCCGGAGCGGGACGTCATCCGCCACTACGATGTGACGGGAAAGCTGTGTCCCCTGTACTATGTGGAAAACCCGGAGGCATGGGACGCCTTTTTAAGCGATGTGTCGGCGGAGCTGGCGGTGCTGCAGCAGGAGAAGCGGTAAGTTTTCCACAGTCTTTAAAAATTTTTCTGAAAATTCGTGCAACTATTTTGCCTTCTGATTCGTCTTAGTAATTAGAGGGAACTCTCGATGGAAGTCACAACAGAACTGTTTCACCGGAAAGGGAGCAGGCGATTGGAATATGTGTTTGGAGGCAGAGAAGAAAATGGAACAGCGCACGGATACCATGTGGCGGATCTGGGTCGACACCAAGAACCGCATCGTTTCTTTCCATGAAGCCGAGGGCTGCCGGCTGATGGAGTTCCGCAGCCATGAGATGTTTCTGAACTATGTGGACGGGTTCACCGGCAAGCACTACCGCTATCAGTGACGCGGAAAGTGCCCTGCTGGACCCGGAAAAGATTACAGAGCGGACACGCATAGGCGTGTCCGCTCTGTCCGCATTCACTCCGATCCATCCGCCCGTCCCGCAGGCGGGCGGGACGGCGCATCGTCGTCGGTGAGGCCCAGCAGATAATCCACGCTGGTGCTGTGGAACCGGGCCAGGGCGATCAGCGTGGCGCTGGGGATGTCCAGAGAGCCGCTCTCATAGCGGGAATAGGTGGCCTGGGAAATGTGGAGCAGCTCCGCCATGGCCCCCTGGGTCAGATCCCGGTCCTCCCGCAGGTCCCGAATGCGCTGATACATCGCCGACCGCCTCCTCGCTGTCAAGTCGCTTTATTCTATTGTATGCGAAAATTGCATATTGATTTTTATGCAGTAATCGCATAAAATAGAGGCATTCAGAGGAGAAAGAAGGCGTGAAATGGCAAAGCAGGAGGAGCCGCCGGTGTGGCGGGTATGGGTGAACGCCGCGGCGCGGGTGGTGTCCTTTCACCCGGCGGAGGGGTACTGCCTGATGGAGTTCCGGGATCATGGGCAGTTTATGAAATACGTGGATGAGTGTACCGCCAGGAATTATCGGTATCAATAATAAGATAGGAGTTGTCCCTCGCGGGGGTGCGGGATGGTGCGGCGAAGGCCGCGGGCTTGCGGCTCCGCCGCGGGCAACCCCCCCTTTCTCTTTTCGGTTGCGCCGAAAAGAGAAAGCGCTTTTTGATGGTGTCAAGAGAAAAGACGCTGGCGGCGGCATTTCAGGCTCTGCCTGAAACGCCTTTTCCCGCCTTTTACGAGGGGTTATTGGGGGGCTGATTCGAGGGCTTTTGACCACTCAACCGCGTATGGCAGTTTCGTCAGTTGGGGGCGCTCCCGGATGCCTCCTGCTCCTGTTTTGCTGCCGCACCCTGGTAGTTGCCGGAGCTTGGTGGAAGGGGTGCTCCCAGATAGCCCCTGCTTCTTTTTTGCTGACGCAATTCGGTGGGTATCGAAAGAACGGCGCCGGGCTCTCTCAAACTGCCAGGGTGCGGCAGTGAAAAGAGGAGGGCGGTGCATCCGGGCGGGACCCCAACTTTTGTAACTGCCGTATTTGGTTGAATGGGCAAAGCCCGCAGGTTTCCGCCAAGCCAAAACCCCGTAATAGGCGCTGCGAGCGTTCCGGACGAAGTCCGGAATGCCGCCGCCCGAGCCTTTTTCTCTTACACCATCAAAAGGCGCATTCTCTTTTTCCTCGGAAAAAGAGAATGGGGGTTTTGAAGCCAGCGGGCTTCCCCGGCATTTCCCCGCGCCCCGAACGGGGCGCATTACCGGACTTCCGTGATGAAAATTCCACCCCCTTCGTCACCCCAGTGCCACATCCAGCACCATCATGATCAGAAACCCTGTGACAAATCCATGGGTCCCCGCCTGACTGTGGGCCTGGGGGATCAGCTCCTCCACCACCACATACAGCATGGCCCCGGCGGCGAAGCTCAGCAGCCAGGGCATAGCCGCCGTGGCCCCCGCAGCGATGAATACCACTAGAACGCCGAAGACCGGCTCCACCGCCCCGGACAAGGCTCCGCCCAGAAAGGCCCGCCTTCTGGACAGTCCCTCCTGCCGCAGGGGCAGGGAGATGGCGGCACCTTCCGGAAAGTTCTGAATGCCGATGCCCAGCGCCAAGGCCACCGCTCCGGCCAGGCTCTCTCCCCTGGCCGCCAGGGCGAAGGCCAGCCCCACAGCCATGCCCTCCGGCACGTTGTGCAGAGTGATGGCGGTAGCCAGCAAAGTGGTGGCCCGGGATGTACGGTGGGCCCGGTCCTCCCGCCGGAGTCTGGGCAGAACGCCGTCCAGCGCCGCCAGAAAACAGACGCCCGCCAGCAGTCCCGCCGCGGGCGGCAGCCAGCCCGGCAGGCCCAGCGCCGCCGCCCGGTCGATGGCCGGGAGCAGCAGGCTCCACACGGAGGCCGCCGTCATCACTCCGGCGGCAAAGCCCAGCATGGCCTTTTGAAATCTGGCCTTCGGCTCACCTGAAAAAAAGAACACCATAGCGGCGCCGGTCACGGTCATCAGAAACGTGAAGCCCGTACCGGCCGCCGCCCATGTGAGTGCGTGATTCATTGAAATTCCTCCTGTCATAAGGGCGTGGTTACACCCGTATGACAGAATACGCCGCCGTCCCGGAGGGTGTGACTGCGGTCCAGACTGCCTGTCGCCCTTGTTGGAAGTATGCCGGGTATGCTATAATGGTCCCCGCATGATTTTTCTCCGGGGGACATAGACTGTCCCAGGACCTGCGGGACGGACCCGCCGGGTGCGGAATGTGAAATTTACGGAGAGAGGAACGGATACCGGCATGAAAAAACGAAGGACCGCCAGACGGGCGCGGTACAATTTTGGGGTCTCGGCGCTGCTGCTGTGCCTGCTGTTCCTGCTGCCGCTGTTCACGGTCACAGTGGTCCGTCACGAGCAGGAAAAGGCGGGCGAACAGGAGCCGGAGCCCATCGAGATCCTGCCCCCCGGCGAGATCGACAGCTCCGGCACCGTCCGGGTGCTGCTGGGGGACACGGTGGAGACCATGACCATGGCGGATTATCTCACCGGCGTCCTCCGGGCGGAGATGCCCGCCTCCTTTGAGCAGGAGGCGCTTTGCGCCCAGGCGGTGGCCGCCCGGACCTACACCCTGTACAAGCTGTCCGCCGGCAGCAATCATGCCCCGGACGCCGACATCTGCGGCGATCACACCTGCTGTCAGGCGTATCTGGGGAAAGCGCAGGCCGCGGCCAACTGGGGCGAAAACGCGGAGCGGTACGAGGCCAAAATTGAAAACGCCGTCTCCGCCACCGACGGCCAGACCATTCTGTATGATGACCAGCCAATTCTGGCAGTGTTCCACTCCTCCTCCGCCGGACAGACCAAGAGTGCCGGCGAAGTGTGGACCCAGGACCTCCCCTATCTCCAGAGCGTGTCCAGCCCGGAGAAGGATACGGAAATTCCCAACTATTACAGCCGCGTAGAATTTACTCCGGCGGAGTTCCGGGAGAAGTTCCTGGCCATCTATCCTGAGGCGGACCTCTCCGGAGATATCAGCGGCTGGGTGCGGGATCTCACTGTCACCGAGGGCATCAACGTGGACCGGGTCACCATCGGCGGCGTGTCCGTCCGGGGCAGTCAGGTGCGGACCACCTTCGGCCTGCGGTCCGCCTCCTTCGATGTGGAGGTCCAGGACGGAAAGCTGGTGTTTTTCGTCACCGGCTACGGCCACGGCGTGGGCATGAGCCAGTACGGCGCCAATGAGATGGCGAAAGAGGGAAGGACCTGGCGGGAAATCATCCAGCACTATTATACCGGCGTCACCATCGCCGCCCGGAGCTGGCAGGGCGGCTGAGAGGGCCAACGTATTTTTTACGGTAATTTTCCCGGGAAAGCCGGTTGACAAACCGGAAAAACGTGATATGATGTCAGGGTATATTGAATATTCGGCGTGGATAAGGACGAGTACCCCTTTGGTTCCCGCAAAGAGAGCCGCCGTTTGGTGCAAGGCGGACGGGCGCGGAGGGCGAAGATCACCTTGGAGCCTCCTGCTGAAAGACGACGCGAGTAAGCAAGGACGTGTGATGCCCGTTAACGCATCGGCCTGTGACAGCAGGCTGCGAGCGGCCGGGGCCCGTGAGGGCACGGCAACCGAGAGTGGTACCGCAGAGTGTTTTCTGAACGCTTTGTCTCTTGACAGAGACAAGGCGTTTTTTATTTTGCAAGGAGGGTCTTTTCATGAACTGTCCCTACTGCGGAAAAGAGATGAAGCAGGGCGCGCTGGCGTCCCGGAACCCCATCTTCTGGTCGGAGAAGGGCGAAGCCCCCTCCCCTTTCCACTTCCGGACCGTCGCCGCTCTGACGGATGTCTTCCGGGCGAACAATCCCGCCGCCTGGCGCTGTGAGGACTGCAAGACCATCATTCTGCCCTATCAATAAAATCAAAATAACAATCAATCATACCGACACAGGAGGAGACACAGATATGGATTACAACAAGACCATCAATCTGCCCAAGACCGCGTTCCCCATGCGGGCGGGCCTGCCCAAGCGGGAGCCGGAGATGCTCAAGCGCTGGGAGGAGCAGGACGTTTACAACGAGCTGCTGAAGAAGAACGAGGGCAAGCCCCGGTTCTCCCTTCACGACGGCCCTCCCTTCTCCAACGGCGCCCTGCACATGGGCCACGCCCTGAACAAGGCCCTGAAGGACTTCATCACCCGGTCCTACGCCATGAGGGGCTACTACACCCCCTATATTCCCGGCTGGGACAACCACGGCATGCCCATTGAGTCCGCCATCATCAAGCAGAACAAGCTGGACCGGAAGAAGATGTCCGTGCCCGAGTTCCGCTCCGCCTGCCACGCCTTCGCCGACCACTATATCGATGTGCAGCGGGAGGGCTTCAAGCGCATGGGCGTCATCGGCGACTGGGAGCACCCCTACAAGACCATGGATCCCAGCTTCGAGGCCGAAGAGGTGAAGGTCTTCGGTGAGATGTACAAGAAGGGCTACATCTACAAGGGCCTGAAGCCCGTGTACTGGTGCCCCCACGACGAGACCGCTCTGGCCGAGGCGGAGATCGAGTATCAGGACGATCCCTGCACCACCGTGTATGTGAAGTTCCCCATGCACGACGATCTGGGCAAGCTGCCCGGCTATGACAAGAGCAAGCTGTTCTTCGTGATCTGGACCACCACCATCTGGACCCTGCCCGGCAACCTGGCCATCTCCCTCCATCCCGATGAGCCCTACGCCCTGGTGAAGGCTCCCAACAGCGAGATCTATATCATGGCCGAGGCCCTCACCGACAAGGTCATGCGCATCGGCGGCTTCGACAGCTATGAGATCCTGGAGAGCCATCCCGGCGCGTTCTTCGAGAACATGCTGGCGGACCATCCCTTCCTGCCCAAGACCTCCCGCCTGCTGCTGGCGGACTACGTCACCATGGACTCCGGTACCGGCTGCGTCCACACCGCCCCCGGCTTCGGCGCCGACGACTATCAGACCTGCCGCCGCTACGGCATGGACATGGTGGTGCCCGTGGACGACCAGGGCAAGCACACTGAGTACGCCGGCAAGTACGCCGGCATGAGCACCGACGAGTCCAACCCCGTCATTCTGAAGGACATGCAGGAGAGCGGCGCCCTGTTCGCCTCCGAGGACATCGTCCACAGCTATCCCCACTGCTGGCGCTGCAAGGGCCCCATCATCTTCCGGGCCACGCCCCAGTGGTTCTGCTCCGTGGAGTCCTTCAAGGACGAGGCCTGCGCCGCCTGCGACGACGTGCGCTGGGTCCCCGGCTGGGGCATCGACCGGATGAAGTCCATGATCCGGGAGCGCACCGACTGGTGCATCAGCCGCCAGCGGAAGTGGGGCCTGCCCATCCCCGTGTTCTACTGCAAGGATTGCGGCAAGCCCATCGTCACCGACGAGAGCATTGAGGCCATCTCCAGGCTGTTCGCCGCCGAGGGCTCCAACGCCTGGTTCTCCAAGGAGGCCGCCGAGATCCTGCCCGAGGGCTTCGCCTGCCCCCACTGCGGCTCCAAGTCCGGCTTCACCAAGGAGGAGGATACCCTGGACGGCTGGTTCGACTCCGGCTCCACCCACTTTGCCTCCATGAAGAAGACCCAGGGCTTCTGGCCCGCCACCATGTATCTGGAGGGCCTCGACCAGTATCGCGGCTGGTTCCAGTCCTCCCTGCTCACCGCCGTGGGCGCCTTCGGCCAGGGCGCTCCCTTCCAGGAGTGCGTCACCCACGGCTGGACCGTGGACGGCGAGGGCAAAGCCATGCACAAGTCTCTGGGCAACGGCATGGACCCCTATGAGATCATGGACAAGTACGGCGCCGATCTGCTGCGCCTGTGGGCCGCCAGCGCCGACTACCACACCGACGTCCGCTGCTCCGACGAGATCTTCAAGCAGCTGAGCCAGAACTACCTGAAGTTCCGCAACACCGCCCGGTACTGCCTGGGCAACCTGGACGGTTTCAACGCCGACGATCTGGTGCCCGCCGACAAGATGGAGGAACTGGACCGCTGGGCCGTCACCAAGCTTAACGCCCTCATCGAGAAGTGCTTCGCCGCCTACGACGAGTACGAGTTCAACGCCGTCACCCACGCCGTCAACGACTTCTGCGTGGTGGAGATGAGCAACTTCTATCTGGACATCATCAAGGACCGGCTGTACTGCGAGGAGAAGGACGGCGCCAAGCGCCGCTCCGCCCAGACCGCCCTGTTCCTGATCCTGGACACCATGACCAAGATCATGGCCCCCATCCTGGCCTACACCAGCGACGAGATCTGGCAGGCCATGCCCCACCGCGCCAAGGATGACGCCCGGAACGTGGTGTTCAACGAGATGAACAAGCCCTTCACCGACTACGCCCTCAGCGACAAGGCCATGGAGAAGTGGGACATCGTGGAGAAGCTGCGGGACGACGTCAACGCCGTGCTGGAGACCGCCCGGGCCGAGAAGAAGATCGGCAAGGCCCTGGAGGCCCATGTCTCCCTCCACGCCGAGGACGACGCGTCCGCCCAGGCCCTGATGGCCACCTTCGGCGTCAGCCTGGCGGAGGTGTTCATCGTCTCCGACTGCAACATCACCTCCGCCCCCGCAGAGGAGACCTCCATCGTGGGCAAGGGCACCAACTTCCCCGGCCTGACCATCGAGATCAGCGAGGCCAAGGGCGGCAAGTGCGAGCGCTGCTGGATGCATTCCACCCGCGTGGGTCAGGATGCCGACCATCCCACCCTGTGCCCCCGCTGCGCGGCCGTGGTCAGCAAGCTGCCCCAGTTCTGAGCATTTTTCCCTGTATGACAGTCCCCCGGCTCTCCGCCGGGGGACTTTTCCGCTTCCGGGGCGCTTGAACCCCGATGCGGAATGTGCTATCCTGATACGCACAGAATACCGAAGGGAGGAACCGGGATGAACGTGCTGATCCTCATGGGCAGCCCCCGGAAAAACGGCAATACCCGACAGCTTCTGGAACCTTTTACCGAGACTCTGGAGGCCCGCGGCGCGGAGACGGAGACCGTCTGGCTGTATGACCGGGATATCCAGCCCTGCACTGCCTGCCGCACCTGTCAGCGGGACTGGACCGCCTTCGGCTGCCGTCAGCGGGACGATGTGCAGGACCTCTTTGACCGCGTCCTCCGGGCGGACCTGCTGGTGCTGGCCACGCCCATCTACTCCTGGTACTGCACGCCGCCCATGAAGGCCCTGCTGGACCGGTTGGTATACGGCATGAACAAATACTACGGCGAGGAAAAAGGCCCCTCCCTGTGGGCCGGAAAGAAGCTGGCCCTGCTGTGTACCTGTGGCTATCCGCCGGAAAAGGGCGCTGACCTGTGGGAGGCGGGGATGAAGCGGTACTGTAAGCACTCCCGCCTCACCTATCTGGGCATGCTGGCGGAGCACGACCCGGGCTACAGGGACGTCTTTATGTCTCCGGACAAAGCGGAGCGGGCCCGTGCCTTCGCCGCCCAACTGCTGGCGGCGGACTGAACATCGATTTTGAAGAAGGAGTGGAATCCTATGGACATCATCGCCGCCATCGCCACCGGACAGGCCGCCACGGCCATCGGCATCGTCCGCATCTCCGGCGAGGGGTGCTTCGCTCTGTGTGACCAGGTGTTCCGGCCTATGAACGGCCGACCCTTCTCCCAGACGGAGCCCCGGAAGATGATTTACGGCGACGTGCTGGACCAGAGCGGCGGCGTCCTGGACCGGGGCCTTGCCGTGCGGTTCCCCGGGACCGGAAGTTACACCGGTGAGGACTCCGCAGAGTTCCACTGCCACGGCTCCCCCGTAGTGCTGCGGGAGGTGCTGAACACGCTGTTCGCCCTGGGGGCCCGGCAGGCCCGGCCCGGCGAGTTCACCCGGCGGGCCTTCCTCAACGGCCGCATGGATCTGACCCAGGCGGAGGCCGTCATCGATCTCATCGACGCGGAGACCGCCGCCGCCGCCAAAAACGCCATGGCCCAGCTGGACGGCGCCCTCCGTCGCCCGCTGGAGCGCATTCAGGACGGGCTGCTGGACATTGCCTCCCGGTTCTACGCCGTGGTGGACTACCCCGACGAGGACATCGAGGACATCCGACCGGAGCAGATCCGGGAGACACTGGCGGAGACGGAGTCAGCGCTGGAGCGGCTGCTGGCCACCGGCCAGCGGGGAAAGGTTCTGAAGGCCGGCGTGCGGACCGCCATCGTGGGCCGTCCCAACGCCGGAAAGTCCTCCCTGCTGAACGCCTTGGCGGGCTATGAGCGGGCCATCGTCACTGACATCCCCGGCACCACCCGGGACACGGTGGAGGAGTCCGCCGTGGTGCGGGACGTGCTGCTGCGTCTGGTGGACACCGCCGGTATCCGGGACAGCGCCGACGCCGTGGAACAGCTGGGCGTGGAGCGCAGCCGGAGAGCCGTGGACAGCGCCCAGCTGGTCATCGCCGTCATCGACGGCGTCACTGGCCCTACGGAGGAGGATCAGGAGATCCTGGAACTGGCCAGCCGCGCCCCCCACTGGATCCTGGGCTTCAGCAAATCCGACCTGCTCCCCCAGGGTTCCTGCCCGGTTCTGGAAATTCCCGGGTCCCTGCGGGAGCCGGACCAGGCCGTCTCTTTCAGCTCCGTGGCCCCCGACGGACTACGCCTGCTGGAGGACGCCATCGCGGACCTGTTCCCCGCCGGGGACCCGAAGGACGCCGGGGGCCTGCTGACGGACATCCGCCAGGAGGACGCCGTCCGCCGGACGCTGGAAGCCGTCCGCCGGGCGCGGGAGGCCCTCTCCGCCGGACTGACCCCCGACGCCGTGGTGACGGACATCGAAGACGGGCTCAACGCCCTAGGAGAGCTCACCGGACGTACCGCCCGGGAGGACATCGTGGAGCGCATCTTCTCCCGGTTCTGCGTGGGGAAATGACCGCTCCGGCAGCTTGCGCCGGAATTCGACACCGCAGGACTGTGTCATACGATTGCGAGATGCCTGCTCATGGTTTTTAAAATTTTTTGGATTCGTTTACAAAACCGTTTTTCCGCTGTATAATAGTGTTGTGAGAAACGCTGGCGCAGCCGGTGACGGCTGGCGGCGGAGGCCTCCGGCACGGAGGTCTCCATTTCTGATATCAGTGCGGGACGAAGGAGGTTTTTTATGGACGAATTGATGGAGATCCAGGAGCGGATGCGGAGCCAGCGGCCGGTGAACTGGGAACAGCTGCCGGATTTCCCGCTGTATATGGATCAGGTGCTGTCCTATATGGACCGGCAGATCCTGCGGTTCGAGGAGGATGACGGACTGACCTCCGCCATGGTGAACAACTACACGAAAAGCGGTCTTCTGCCCCGGGCAGAGGGCAAGAAGTACAACCGGACCCATCTGGCCTATCTGACGGCCATCTGCGTTTTGAAGCGGGTGATGTCCGCAAAAGATATGGAGATGGTGCTCTCCGCCCAGTTGGAGCAGCGGCAGAACGTGGGCGAGGGCTACGATCAGTTCCGGGACAGTCTGGGCAAGGCGCTGAACCTCATCACGGAGATGATGGAGGCGTACAACCAGCCTGAGGACATTGCCGACGCCGCCATCCACTTCGCCCTGCTGGCCTACGCCGCGGAGGTAGCCAGCAGCCGGTATGTGGCGCTGCTGCGCCGTCAGCGTCAGCCGGAGGAGCCGAAAAAGCCCCAGAAGGTCAGCCGGAAGGAGCGCCGGAAGCAGGAGAAGGAGGCCGCGGAGGATGCGTGATTTTGCCATTGTGACAGACAGCTGCTGTGATCTCACCGCCGCTCTGGCGGAGGAGCTATCGCTGACGGTACTGCCCCTCAGCTTTCACATAGGCGATCAGGACTGCCGCAACTGGCTGGATGGCCGGGATATGGACTTCCACCAGTTCTATGAGAAGATCCGGCGGGGCACTCCCGCCACCACCTCTGCCGTCAGCGTTGGGGATTTTCAGGAGGCCATGCGGAAGCTGCTGGAGAACGGGAAGGACGTTCTCTGCATCAGTTTCTCCTCCGCCCTGTCCACCACCTACCAGTCGGCCTGCATCGCCGCGGAGGACTTGCGAAGCGAGTTTCCGGAGGCGAAACTCTTTGTGGTAGACTCCCTCTCCGCCTCCCTGGGCCAGGGGCTGCTGGTCTATCTGTGCGTCCGGGAGCAGCGCCAGGGAAAGACCATCGAGGAGGTCCGGGACTTCGCCGAGGAGACGAAAATGCACCTGTGCCACTGGTTCACGGTGGACGATCTGAACCATCTGAAACGGGGCGGACGCATCAGCGCCGCCACGGCGCTGTTCGGCACCATGCTGTCGGTGAAGCCGGTGATGCACATGGACGACGGAGGCCGTCTGGTGCCCGTCAGCAAGGCCAGGGGGCGAAAGGCCTCCCTCACCGCCCTGGTGGACCGGATGGAAACGCTGGCCGTGGACCCGGCGCGTCAGACGGTGTTCATCAGTCACGGCGACTGCCTGGAGGACGCGCAGTTCGTGGCCGGTGAGGTCCGCCGCCGGTTCGGCACGGAGGACATCCGCATCAACTACGTGGGGCCGGTCATCGGCAACCACTCCGGGCCGGGCACCGTGGCCCTGTTCTTCCTGGGGACAGAGCGATAAAGCGATCAGGAACGAGGAGCCGGAACGCCCATTGTTCTGCGCTTTCCGGCTCTCTCATTCCTAATTCCTCATTCCTAATTCCTAATTTCAAGGAGACTGCATATGAAGTGGCTGGAAGTACACATCGACACCAATCATCAGGGTCTGGAGCAGGTGGAGGCGTTCCTCTCCGGACAGGGCATCGACAGCGTGGTCATTGACGACGAAGGGGAGTTCCAGGATTTTCTGGAGAACAACCACCAGTACTGGGACTACGTAGACGAGGACCTGATGGCGGCGGAAAAGGGCAAGTCCCGGGTGACGTTCTATCTGGAGGCCAACGAGGACGGCTTTTCCACACTGGCGCAGGTGCGCGTCGCCCTGGCGGAGTTCAAGGAGCGGCATCCGGAGTGTGGGAGCCTGCTGATGACGCTGGACAATCTGGAGGAGTCGGACTGGGAGAACAACTGGAAGCAGTTCTACAAGCCCATGGAGATCGGTGATCGGCTCATTGTCATCCCGGAGTGGGAGAACGCCGACATCGGAGACCGGGTGCCTCTGATCCTGAATCCCGGCCTGACCTTCGGCACCGGCAGCCACGCCACCACCCGGCTGTGCCTGAAGGCGCTGGAGCAGCGGGTCCATGGCGGCGAGCGGGTGCTGGACCTGGGCTGCGGCAGCGGCATTTTGTCCATCGCCGCCCTGAAGCTGGGCGCGGCCCACGCCTTCGCCTGCGACATCGACGACAAGTGCCAGGACGTGGCTTATGAGAACGCCGCCCTCAACGGCATCGGGAAGGACGTCTACACCGTCCGCACCGGAGACATCCTCACGGACAGTGCCTTACAGGCCGAGATCGGCGGCGGCTACGACGTGGTGCTGGCCAATATCGTGGCGGACGTCATCATCGCCCTGGCGCCGGCGGTGCGGCCGCTGCTGAAGCCCGACGGTGTGTTCATCTGCTCCGGCATCATCGACGACCGGGCGGTGGAGGTTGCGGACAAGCTCCGTCAGGCGGGGCTGGCCATTCTGGAGTCCAACCAGTCCGAGGGATGGTTCTCCTACGTCTGCCGGTGAGGCGGAAAAACGGCGAATTTCGGACTTTTGCGGATAAAAAGCGGTGCATTTTTGAAGAATGCACCGCTTTCCTTTTTCCTCTCGACGGCTTTCCCCTTTCTTTTCCGGATACGCCCGCTACAATGGAAAATGCAGATAGTCTCTGGGGCCGGACCCGGACAATTCCCCAGGGACGCCGGAAGTGAAAGATTAACTATTAAAAGTCAACCCTCAAAATGAGTGGAAGTGCTCACAGACAGATGGTTCAAAAAGGGTATGGAAAAGCTGAGGTCTTATCAGACCCCTGCTGTCTATTCAAATAGTTGGATCAAGCCGCTGAGCGATAGGGCTGCCCGGATTTCTCCATGGCGAAGATAAGCCGCACCAACTTCTTGGCTGCGTGGGAGATGGCTACATTGTAGTGCTTGCCCTCTGCCCGTTTCTTTGCGAGATAAGCGGCAAAGGCTGGGTCCCAAAGGCAGACATACTTGGTGGCGTTGAAAAGTGCGTAACGCAGATATCTGGAGCCCCGTTTCTCCATGTGTGGGTAACAGTTATTCAGTTGTCCGGACTGGTAAGTAGACGGTGACATACCAGCATAAGCCAGCAGCTTGTCCGGAGAGTCAAAACGTGACAGATCCCCCGCTTCAGCCAGGATCATGGCGCCCATGCGGCAGCCAATGCCGGGGATGGTCATGATGGGAGACCGGATCTCGTCCATCATGGTCTCAATCTCAGCTTCAATTTCATGGATTTCAGCATCCAGTTCCCGAATGAGCCGGATGGTATGCTGCAATTCCAGAGATTTGGCAGGCATTCTGGAACCAATGGACATTCGTGCGGCATCCCGAATTGACAATGCCACATCTCGCTTGTATCGGCCCTTAGAGGCCTTCTCCAAAAGAGATTTGAGGCTTGTCAGGTGTGCTCCGGCAACCTGTTTGGCTCCCGGAAACTCCTCCAGCAGGGCATAGACAGAGGCCATGTGG